>JAYUVA010000894.1:0-4513 GCA_043754375.1 Candidatus Kuenenia sp.
GATTTCTGAAGGCCTGCCACACCCACCGCAGGCCGCGATTTCTGTCACAAAGTAGTTCTTTTCAATGGAGACCAGTGAAATGAAGATCTGCCTTTCTGAATTGCTTCTTGTATTGGGACCCTGCACAGCGGCGTTTGGACCCGTCGAAAAGCTGCAGAGGACACTCCGCCATCTTTTTCTCCGGCTGTTATCAATCTGGCTGCTCGGGTCCAGCCAACTTTTTCAATCCGCTGTGATGGGAGCCATCATTCTGCCGAATGCCACGCCGTATACGCAGAATTTTGACACGCTCGTGAATTCTGGGACCAGCGGAGTCACGCCGGATGGCTGGGTATTTTCGGAATCCGGCACGGCGGCAAACCTGAGTTATGCCGCGGGGACAGGCAGTTCTGTAACTGGCAATACCTACAGCTTTGGCAGCAGTAGCAGCAGTGACCGAGCGTTCGGTGGACTGCGAACCGGCAGTCTGATCCCGACAATTGGTGCCTCGTTTCAAAACGGAGGCACTACCCCGATTCAGTCTTTGGATTTTGGCTATTGGGGCGAGCAGTGGCGGCTGGGCACAGCTGGCCGAACGGACCGGCTGGATTTTCAGTACAGCCTCAATGCCACCACTCTGACCGATGGCGCGTGGACCGACTTCGATACGCTGGATTTCATAAGTCCGGTGATCGCCGGAACAGGCGCATTGGACGGCAATGCGATTGCCAATCGGACGTTGCTCACCGGCACACTCACGGGACTTAACCTGGGAACAGGCGCCGACCTTTGGATTCGCTGGACCGACCTGGACGCCTCTGGTGCCGACGATGGCCTCGCCATCGACGACTTCAGCATCACCGCCGGTTTCGCCCCAGCGGCGGTCCCAGAGCCAGGATCGTTGTTCTTCCTGGCATTGGCCGGAAGTGTCGCCACGGCGTTCCGCCTGACGCAAATGAGAAAAGCCAATGTCGCCGTCACTCTCTACGGGACGATGGCTGCAATACTTAGCCTGCATTGCGTCTTCCCGAGCGAAGTTACGGCTGGACACGGAGGGCTGACGCCCAGCCGCTCGCCAACGTGGCCATCATCGCTCCGCGTGATGAGCCCGGTCGAGTGAACATTGCAAACGAATCAAGGCGATTTTTGGGTGCGACAACACGATCGAACAGGGCGTAGAACATGTACTTGCCGAGCCCGAAAGCAGCCCGGTGGTCTTCCGGGAATCATCGCAGGGATGCGGCGAGTAGGCGAGAGACTTCGGCTGCATCGACATTCCGCACCAACAGATCTTTCTGTCGGCTCGTATCGCCGCGCAGCAATTCTACGCGCGATGCTGAGAGCTTCAATGCGGCGGCGACCAGTCGCACGACGGCTTCGTTGGCTTTGCCTTTGTCGGGAGGTTCCGTCACGGCCAGCTTGATGCGGCCACCGTGCATTCCGATGATCTGTTCCCGCCGTGCTTTTGGCTGTACGTGGACTCGGATCACAACACCGTCTGCTGTCTGCACCACGGCGCTGCTTAGATCTGATGTCGGTTCGTGATTCATGTCGCGCGGTGCCAGGCAATTCAGCCTGCATTTCGCAGACGTCCGACGAGACGTTCAAAGTCGTCGTTGTTGGCGAAGTGAATCACGATCTGGCCGGCATTGTTCTTTTTATGCCGGATGTCGATCTTTGCTCCGAGATGGCCTCGCAGAAAATCCTGCAGTCCAAGCACATGATTGGAGACGCCGGGCTGTTGATCGCCTTCCGACGGTTCGGTCGATCCTGCAGCGTCCGTCCCGTTCCTCAGCGGCGACGTCCCGGTACGCAGCATTTCGCGCGCGATGTCTTCGACGCGACGGACGGATAGTTGTTCCTGCTCAATCTGTCGCGCCAGCTCGTTCTGCTGTGCTTCTGACAGTGGCAGCAGTGCCTTCGCGTGTCCGCCGGTGATTTTGTTTGAGCGCAGCAACTGCTGAATGGATTCGGGAAGTTCCAGCAGTCGCATCATGTTGCTGACGGTCGCTCGATTCATGCTCAACTGACGGCCGAGTTCTTCAATCGTGCCGCCGAAGCGTTCCAGGTAATCTTTGAAGGCAGCGGCTTTTTCGAGCACGTTCAGATCTTCGCGTTTGAGATTCTCTTCGAGCGCCGCTTCGCAGGCCTGGCGATCTTCGAACTGAATCACGCGGCATGGCACGGTCTCCATTCCGACCTGTTGCGCCGCTCTCCAGCGTCGTTCGCCCGCGACCAGCTGATAGCCAGCTTCGCCGTCCGTGCGGGCACGGACCAGCAGTGGCTGCAGGATGCCATGTTTTCTGATACTTTCTGCCAGTTCATCAATCGCGGCCGGTGCGAATTCGCGACGCGGCTGAAACGGATTGCGTTCAATCAGCTCCATCGCAATCTCATCCGACGCCGGAGCCGGAGGTGCGGACAGCGCATGCATGGGAAGAGTTGAAGGGCTGTGGCCAGGGGACTCGTCCGATCCGCTGCCGAGGAGTGCATTCAACCCTCGACCCAATCGTCGTTTGAAGTTGCCATGACCGCCCTGTTCATGACCAATTGCGTGCGCTTCCATGTAACCGCCCCAGTCGAAAACCTATGAAACAATTCGTACGAGCGAATCCACTGCATTGATCCGAAGCCGGACCTTCGCGCAGTCAATCCGTTCAACCGTCCCCTGTTCCGATAATCGGCAGTGTTGGTAGAGTCGGTACAGTCGGGAATCCGGATTTCTGCCACCGGGGAGTTTTCGGCAATTTTTGCCGAACCGCGTGATGCCGGTGAAACGAATTGTTCCCTGGGTCCGGAAAACCTGACTTGTCGCTCAAGTGAGATGTTATGCTGCGGAGCAGTTCCCCGGTGCCCTTTTTCCAGCCAGGGCCAATTGAGATTTGTCACACGCCCTTGAGGATCATGGAAGATGCTCGTCCAATTCCTGCTGACTGTTGGTTTGTTGGCCGCCTCGTTCGCCGCATGTCCGTCAGAAGACATTGTTAAAGTTGAATCCGTGGTGCAGACTGTGGAATCACCGGCGGAGACTGCTGAATCCCCGGCAGCGGCTGTTGAGTCGCCGACATGGACACTGCGATACAAGTTTGTTCCTGACCAGAAGCTGCGGTACAGGAATACAGAAAACGTCACACTGGACGCGATGTTGGGTGAAAATCGCAAGGTCGATGTCACGGCCATTGAACAGCGGCGAATTTTTACCGTGGCAACGGTGGATGACGCCGGTGCCGCGCGGCTGACGATGCAATACGAATTTGTGGGGATGAGGGTACAGACGAACGAATTCGAGCCGGTCGTGTTCGACACCACCATGCAACAGAATGACATTCCTCCGGCGTTCCGCAATACCGCTCGGCAACTGAAGGGCAGCGCGCCTCGATTCTGGATCTCCAGCCTTGGCAGTGCGTTGCAGAAATCGGATTCTGCTGACGGCTACGCGCCGGCTGAGAAAGCCGTCGCGCAAGCCGGAAACGTCACCGTCGGCGACAAGTCTTCCACTCCGGCCGCCGGCAATATTCAGCAGGCCGTGGAGACGAACACCACAGCAACGACCGAACCATCGGCAACATCGACTGCGACGCGATCAGATTCATCGGATGCCGTAACCTTCCTGATGCCGCTCCCGGAAAGCCCTGTCGCTGTCGGTGACACATGGCGCGAAATGATTCCCGTCAACGTGCGTGTGACGGAAGAGATCAGTCGCCAGATCAACATCCTGCGTACGTTTCGTCTGGAATCCGTCGAAAACGGGATCGCGACAATTTCATTCCGATCATCCGTGGAAGCTGCTGTGAAAAGCCCCACAATGCGTTCTCAACTGATCAAGGCCACACCGAAAGGATCCCTGACGCTCGACATCGAACGCGGCGTGATGGTCAAACGCGAAATCCGCTACGACGAAACCGTCCTCAACGCCATCGGTCCCAACAGCGTCGTCCTCTGCCACGGCAAGAGCACCGAAGAACTGATGGAAGAATCTGCAACGACTGCCCCGGACTAGTGGTCTGTCTCCGGCATAATTCCGGATGAAACGCAGAATGTATGTGCAACATCGGGAGCGGCACCGAACAGACCGCATCGGATGGCTGCGTGCCGCAGTGCTTGGGGCGAACGACGGAATTGTTTCTACTGCAAGTCTGGTCGTTGGTGTAGCTGCCGCCCACTCAAATGCCAGTGATATCCTTGTGGCAGGTGTGGCAGGGATGGTTGCCGGCGCGATGTTCGGAGCGGCTGTCTGACTCCCGCTGGCGGCCCTGATATCCTTTGCGCGGCCGGAAATGAGTCGGGAGAGCGGAGCGGCTGGAGCCCAATGCCACTTGCTTCACCTGAGCGGCAAGGCGCTAGCGGGTTGTTGATTTAAATCGTTTACCGCCGAGCCGGAGGCGACGGCTATTCCGCGAGCCGTCGCCTCCGGCTCGGCGGTAAACAAAGATGCGAAATCGGGGACTAAATCAACACACCGCTAGCGCCTTGCCGCTCAGGTGAAGCAAGTGGCATTGGGCTCCAGCCGCTCCGCTCTCCCGACTCATTTCCG
>JAYUVA010000895.1:0-6197 GCA_043754375.1 Candidatus Kuenenia sp.
CATGAAAAGCTGGAGACCCTGCAGGGCCGGTTGGACTCCCTAAAGTTGAACATCGGAGCAACCTACCATTTGCTTCATGAGAAAGTTGTGGAGATACGCAAAGCCGGCGAAGTTCGGGAGTTGCCAATGCATAAAGCCAGGGCGTCGCTGGAGCAGTGGATCGAGGAAACAAGAGCCGAAGTGAAGAACAGGACCGGCCAGGGAATCAGGAACCACGAAGTTCAGGATCTTTCCGAACGAGCAGACAGGGCAGAGGGCTGTGTGGAAATTGCGCTCAAGCTTGCCGAGGCCAGCATCGACGATGCGGAATGGATGATTCTTGAGGCTATCGCTGCCCGGCTGGAGGCGGAGGCGGTGCCGGACGGTCGATCCTGACGACAATTGATTCTCGAATTGTCCTGACACGTGGCAGAAGAACAGAACTTCAGGAGTGTGTGTTTGTCAACAGCGTCATCTGGGAAAGTTTACACGGGAATGGGAGCGATACCGCATGCCTCCGGCGTGGCGTTTCGAGTCTGGGCTCCTCATGCCGACGCTGTGTTTGTTACCGGTTCGTTTAACAAATGGTCTCCCGACACACATCCCATGGTGAAGGTAGATGAGGGCTATTGGTATTCAGACATCTCCGGCGCTGCTGTCGGCGACGAGTATCGCTATCGTATTCTGCACGGCGATAAGGAATTGCTGCGTATTGATCCCTATGCACGCCAGGTGAAGAATTCGGCTGGGAACGCGGTGGTCCATGACCCGCAGTTTGACTGGCAAGGCGATGACTTTCATCTGCCGCCCGTGAACGAGCTCGTGATTTATGAAATGCATCTGGGAACATTCCACAACGACGAAGATCGCCAGACGGATAAGTTTGCGGAGGCGGTCCAGAAACTGGATTATCTGAAGCGGTTAGGTGTCAACGTCATCGAAGTCATGCCATTGGCCGAGTTTGCCGGTGAGTTGTCCTGGGGCTACAACCCTGCCTGCATTTTTGCTGTCGAGACGGACTATGGCGGCCCAGTCGGGTTCAAACGTTTTGTCAAAGCTGTGCATCAGGCCGGAATGGGAGTAATTCTGGACGTCGTCTACAACCATTTCGGTCCGGGCGACCTTGATCTGTGGCAGTTTGACGGCTGGAGTGAGAACGGACTGGGAGGAATTTACTTCTACAACGACTGGAAGGCCGAAACTCCGTGGGGATCGACGCGCCCTGACTACGGACGCCGAGAAGTTCGCCAGTTTATTCGCGATAACGCGATGATGTGGCTGGAAGAATATCACGTAGATGGTCTGCGGCTCGACATGACGCTCTTTATGCACCATGTGCGTGGCGACGGCGATCCGGGTGCTGACTTACCTGACGGATGGAACCTCATTCAGCGGATCAACCGGGAAGTCTCGCAACGGTTTCCGGGCCGCATCACAATTGCCGAGGATTTGCGTGACGATGACCGCATTACAAAGTCGGCGAACCAGGGCGGTGCCGGTTTCACGGCGCAATGGGTGGCATCCTTTGTCCATCCCATCCGCGCCGCTGTCATTACTCCGAACGACGACCAGAGATCGCTGGAAAACATCCGACGTGCGATCGATGACGGCTATAACGGTGATCCGTTCCAGCGCGTCCTCTACAGCGAGTCGCATGACGAAGTCGCAAATGGAAAGGCGCGAGTCGCCTCAGAAATTGATCCTCACAACCCCGAGAGTTGGTTCGCCCAGAAACGCACAACTGTGGCGGCAGCGATCGTACTGACTTCGCCTGGCATCCCGATGCTGTTTCAGGGGCAGGAGTTCCTTGAAGACGGGTGGTTCCAGGATTCGGTACCGCTGGACTGGGATAAATCCGAAGAGTTCAGCGGCCTCGTGCGGATGTATCGGGACCTGATTCACCTGCGCCTGAATCGCTCGAACTGTACGCGAGGATTGTCGGGATCCGGCCTGAACACCTTTCATCAGAATCAGGCAGATAACATGCTTGCTTATCACCGCTGGCATCAGGGCGGTCCCGGTGATGACGTAGTGGTCGTCGTGAATCTCTCGCACCGTGCCCACGAGAACTACAAGCTTGGGTTTCCTGCGCCAGGAACGTGGCGATTACGTTTAAACAGCGACTGGAACGGCTACAGCGGTGGCTTTGCAAACCATGCGAGCACCGACGTTGTCGCAGGTGTTGAACGACCGAATGAACAGCAGGGGGTGAACTCCGTGCAACGGGACGGCTTTCCCGCCGAGGGAAAGATCAGCATCGGTGCATACAGCGTGCTGATTTTTTCGCAGGAGACACAAGGCGAATCAGGTGATTCCTGATTGCGTCAGAAAGAGATGGTCCAATTGCCAATAAGTTTATCGCGCGAGACCGTATCCATTGTATTTTCATATGAAGAAATGTACCTTTACGGCAATGCACAAAGACATGACATAAGGTCATATGCTCGCTGCAACAGAACTCGGATGACTCAATAAAACGCCAACCAGCACTCATGGTGGGCGAGTTAAGTAGTAAGCCGACGAGGTCAGAATTCCAAGATGGGATTCTGGCTTCGTCGGCTTTTTTTGTTTTCCGGGTTGTTGCAACGCCCGTGCAACCAGATCAGGCACCTGGCGATGCGCATGCATGTTCAGGAGGGTCGGAAACCCGGCGAAAGCGATTATCAGATTTCGGCAGCTGGATTGTCTGGGAATTTTTTTTTTGCTGCCACTGAACGCGTGCAGCATTGTTTGATTTGATTTGAATTGCGAGTTCTTAAAGATTCGAATTCTAAGGAGAGAGAGATGGGCAGTGCCCTGCTGAATAACCCTCTGAGAATGAGAATTCGTCATCTCAGTGACAGGCGAATCGAGAAAGCCGATGAGGCGGCTGCGATGAGGCTCGATGAAAATCCCGGGTCGGACGATTCGAATCAGCGACAGATGGAGGCTGAACGCGAATCGGCTGAGGATCGCATCGATCGTTTCGTGAACCCGCGATCAGGGCAGGAAGTCGTCCCGGACATGTCCGATCATGTCCCATTTGACGATGCAGAATTTGCTGAAAGTGATCAATCACTGAAAAACACTCACGGCCGGTTTATCAGAGAAGAACCATGGTAGATTCCCGACAATTTGTATTCGGAATCTGGACGCAACCGTTGCGGCCAGTTAAATTCAAAATGGGATTGTGAAAGGATTGAGGAACCAATAGTGCGGAGCACCCGTTGGGCCATTTGGCGATTGGTGCCGGACCCCTTTTCCAGGCCCATAATTATTAGATTGTGGCATGACGGTATGCGATATCAGGTGCTGGCGACGGACTACGATGGAACACTGGCCTGCAACGGCAACGTGTCTGAATCGACACTCTCAGCGTTGCAGCGTTTTGTGGCGTCAGGTCGGCGGTTGATCCTTGTCACCGGCCGGGAGCTGCCTCAGCTGAAATCCGTCTTTCCAGGCATTGGTCTGTTTCACTGGGTCGTGGCTGAAAATGGTGGTCTTCTCTATGAACCATCAACCGACAAGGAAATCCTGATCGGGAATCCAGCTTCCCGGGAGTTGGCAGACATGCTGTTAAGTCGTGGTGTCAATTCGGTTTCGGTTGGACAATGCGTCGTTGCGACCTGGAGTCCGTTCGAGAGTGTAGTGCTTGAGGCCATTCGCGATCTCGGATTGGAGTTGCAGATTGTCTTTAACAAAGGCGCGGTGATGGTCCTGCCCGCAGGCGTCAATAAGGCCTTTGGACTCGACCATGCCCTCAAGGAAATGAAGCTCTCCAGACACGATACAGTGGGTGTGGGAGATGCTGAAAATGATCATGCCTTCCTTCAGCTTTGCGAATTCTCTGCAGCCGTGTCGAACGCCCTGCCTGCGGTGAAAGAGGCTGTTGAATTGGTTTTGCCCGCAGATCACGGTGCTGGCGTGGAGTTCTTAATCGATCAAATTCTGTCAGACGACCTGCGTTCGTTTGAGACGCTCTCGAAACGACATCATCTGACGATCGCAAATAGCGACTCCGGTGAGTTGAACTTGCCATCGTTCGGCGGACCAATTCTGATCTGCGGCTCATCGGGAAGCGGAAAGTCATCCCTCGCAAATCAGATTATTGATGCAATTGCCGGGCAGGCTTATCAATTCTGCATCGTTGATCCGGAAGGCGACTACGAGTCATTTGATGGAGCGATTGTGCTCGGTAGTCCCAACGCCGCACCGCAGATTAACGAAGCAATCCACGTCCTGGAGCAACCGGATGTGAATGTCGTGGTCTGCCTCACTGGAGTGCCGATTCCCGATCGTCCACCCTTCTTTTTGCAACTTCTGGCGGAACTCATTCAGCATCGGAGCAAGCACGGTCGACCGCATTGGCTGATTCTCGATGAAGCACATCACCTTATGCCTGCAGGCTGGTTACCCCCATCCGAATTGCTCCCCGATCACATGAGGAATGTTGTGCTGATCACCGTGCAGCCGGATTTGCTGCCAGTTTCACTGCTAAGGCAGGTCGAGATTGTCACCTTTGTCGGGCCGGAGGCTGATCAGACCGCATGCAATTTCGCCGCTGCGACCGGGGTCAGCCCCCCGCAATTCCCTGCACCGCAACTGGCGACTGGAGAGTTCTGGCTGTGGGCGCCAAAGTTGCCACTGCGTGTCACCAGATATCTCGCCATGAAAAGCCAGCGTGAACATGCACGGCATCGCAGAAAATATGCCGAGGGTCAACTGCCGCCTGAACGAAGCTTCTATTTCAGGGGACCGGAAGGCAGCCTCAATCTGCGAGCACAAAACCTGATTCTTTTTTGCCAGATCGCTGAAGGAGTTGACGACAATACATGGAATTTTCACCTCAGGAACGGAGACTATGCCAGCTGGTTTCAGGACAGTATCAAGGACGAAAAACTGGCAGCCGAGGCAGAGCGGGTTGCCGGTTTAGCAGACCAGGGAGCCGCTGACTCCAGAAGCCTCATCGTCGCGGCAATTCAACGTGAATACACCCTTCCCGCGACATCTCTGCTCGCGATACCGGGAGCAAGTTGATCGTGGACTGAACGGCGGACTCTTCCACCAGAAAAACCTGTACGCGGTTGCCGTCTGGAAACGCACGCACGACCGTTCTGGTGGATGGTTCCGCCCGCGCAGCAAATCGCATCCGACGTCAACTTCATTTCGACGCCTGGGAATGAGCCTCTACAAACCACAGCCACTTATCGATGCCCCGGGTGACCTCAGTGAAAAGATCGGCGGTGACTGCATCTTCCAGTTCATTGGCTTCCGTGATCGTATTGCGGGATTCATAGCCAAATGTTGACAGCGCTCGCGACACTGCTTCAACGTGTGCAGATCCATCGCCGATGCTGGATGGATACTCCGTGAGGCGTGATCGAGCCGCCGCACCGCGAACGGTTCCTTCGGCAATGCCTCCGAGTTGCACAATGCGTTCTGCAATCATATCGACATAGGGCTCGATGGCTTCACTCGCTTTATCGAACAATTCGTGCAGACCAATAAAGTTTGGCCCCTTGACGTTCCAGTGAGCCTGTTTCAACTGCAACTGCAGATCAATCGCCGATGCCAGCCGCTGATTCATCAGAATATTGATTGTCGTGCGGCGAAGCAACGGGATATCGTTTTCCGTTTCGTACATATCAGTCGTCTCCGCAAGTATAGAGATGGTTGTGTTCATGAGATTGCGGGCCTTTAACGGGTCATTCTTTTAAGGCATAAAAAAAGCCGACGTGACCAAACACCCGAAGGTATTCAATCACGTCGGCTTACTTGAAAACCGGCCGCTCAAAATTGAGCTGCCATTTTTGGGGTCGTCCGACGACCTGACATTTCTGTTCGCTAAAAGCTTCGCTTCTGCAACTTCCATCCGATCTTCGCAGGACCGGCGAAATTATCAACATCAATTATCTGTTTCTGGCGGAATAGTCAGGATTAGGTTTGACGTCGAGGAGTGATGACGCCGCAGATCGGCCGCGATCGACGCATCCCATGGGGTCGCTTGCGGTTCCGCTTCAGGCTGCGTCGTTCGTCATCGACGGGGTGGCCCGTCTCTTCCTTCCCTCTTGCCTGAATCGCAACCACAAACGTCGCGGCTCACACAGGTTTTGTTAGGGGTTCTTATACCTCACGCGGCCATGAGTGACACGTTTTTGAAAACCTGAAAAGCGACATGTTCGAGGAGCGTTGTCATTTGCTTTCCGTTGCGTTGCTATTTTTGCGTTTCATTCGGTTGT
>JAYUVA010000896.1:0-5513 GCA_043754375.1 Candidatus Kuenenia sp.
GCAGGATTAGATTAAGATTAAGAATCCACTGCACCGGGGACAGTCATTCTGACCGGAACTCCGCACGGCGTCGGTGCGGCTCGCACGCCGCCCGTATTCCTGCAACCAGGCGATGAAGTCACGATTGAGATCGAAGGGATCGGGAGACTGACAAATCCGGTGGTCGAAGAAGTTGTTTAGCCATTCTGACGATACGGCTCCTGGTGCAGTGGATTCTTAATCTTAATCTAATCCTGCTCTTAATCTTAATCCCTTGTTCAGTGTGTGACGTCAGACGCCGGCGATCCGAACCGATTAAGATTACGATTAAGATTATGATTGAGAGCGAGTCAAGAAACATGATTCAGCTCAGTCGCCACACTCGACGCATGATCCATTCAAACGCCAGCAGGCCGACCATCAGAAACATCAGCCAGCGTCGATCCCATAACGTTCGCAGCTGTTCATCAACAACGACTGGCTGGCTTTGATCGGGCAACAGCGTCGGCAATGTCGCAAGTTCTGACACCGCGAGATAGCGACCCTGGGTGTCCCGTGTCAGACTTGTGAGCAGTTCTGTGTTCAAAGTCGGATTTTGAGACTCCAGATTCGGCAGCACGACGTCGATCGATGCCTGAAGCACATCGGACGATTCCGGCACTGGCACTGAGATGCGATAGGATCCGGGTGCCGGCGGTCGAAAACTGGCCACGTACTGCCCTGCCCCGCGGCTGTCACCATGCAGACGATCAGGCATCAACAGCGTCCGGCCTTCAGCATCTGTGATTGTCAGCGGAACAGATTCCGTAATCAGTGGCTGCAAGCGCGCGTCATACAACTGGGTACGCACATTCACCGGTTGCCCCGGCGCGACTTCAGTCCGGTCCAGCAGCAACAGACCGCGTGCGTTGCCGCGACTACGACGTCCCTGCCCGACTTCGCGAATCAGGCTGGTCCAGAATCGCTGATGGCCCTGAGGCGAAATTTCCCGCAGTCGCCATGTCTCCGCTGAACCAATGAAAATCGTGCGACCTGTCCCGTAAAACTGCGACGCCAAAAATGGCGGCTGCCCCTGTTCTGTGCGTGCCCTCGGGTTACCGTATTCCAGCAGCACCACGGCACCGTCACGTACTCCCCGGACGGGATACGACCGATAAATCCCTTTGAACGTCTGCCATAGATCCACGCTGGCATTGCCAGTTTCATCCGCGATCTTAAGGAACTCCGTCGCACGGCCTTCCGGTGTCAACGTAATCGGCCACGGCTCATCTGCCCGCTGACTCAACTGAAGCTCCGGCACCATGCGATTGAGCAGTACCGGATACAACACACTGATTTCACGATACGTCTCAGGCTCCTGAGCCAGTCTGGGTGTAAAAATCTCGCCCGCAATCAAGACCAGCCCACCGGCGTGTTCTGAAACCCAGCGATTCAGAAATGTCTGTTGCTCTGCCGAAAGTCGGCTCCAGTCCGGATCGAACGCCACGACCACGTCGTATTCAAACAATTCGGCTTCAGTCGCGGGAAACTTTGTCAGCAACTGCTTTGCTTCCTGCGACACAAAGCCGATATTTTCGTCCGTCACCGACTGCAGCCAGACGTCAGATTCGACACCGCTGTGACGGAACAGTGTGTTGCGGACAAACTGATAATCACGCATCGGCCCACTGGAAATGACAAGCACCTTCATCCGTCGATCCGTGACTTCGATCGTCCGCCGCCGCTCGTTGTCATCGAGCGTCATCTCGGAACTGCCCGCCGTGGATTCAATCCGAGCCGTAAAGTCGTAGTTGCCCGGCACCGTCAGTTGTTGACTGAAACGAACAGACGAAGGAATGGCATCCTCACCCAGCTCAATTGTTTTCTCAGCGATTTGTCGCCGATCTTTGCCATCTCCACCCGACGATTGTTCGAACAACCGCACGGTTGCCTGATGACCAATCGAAGCCGTCCCCTGGAGCATGACGGTGATGTCAAACGGATCTCCCTGATGCACATCGGTGGGACTCTGCATCCCGGCCACCCACAGATTCATCTGCGGCTTCTGACTGCCGACACCAACCGTAATCAGTCGCGTCCCTGATCGCTCTGCTCTGACACGCGCGGGTTCCACATCCAGTCCCGTGTTGGATCGGCCATCGGAAATCACCACCACGCCGCTCAAGGTGCGCCCAGAAATCTGACCGATCAGTTGGTAAAGCGATTCCCCGATGCGCGTTTCCGCACCACGCGGCTGAATGATCGAATTCCATTTTTCCAACGCCGCAGGATCTGTAATCATGCTGCCAGCGGCCTGAGTCTGTTGATCCAGCGACACGGTTGCCGTTTGAAACGGGATCTGACCCTTTTGCGTTTCAGGGTCTGACCCCTTTTCAAGCTCGACATCCACAAACCGCACTGCATCCTCAGAAACGATGGCCCATGGACCGGCAAGGGATGAATCAAACGTGTAAATCGACACGGCGTGACTTTTGCTGAGTTCCGACAGGACCCCGGACGCGATCAAGGACTTCACCGCAGCAGCGGCGCGCGTCTGCGCCGCGTCTGTGAGCGACGGGGCGCTCGCCGTCGGTGTTGTGGCCTGTTGAGCTTCCTCACCGGCGGCTAGCGCCTTGCCGCTCACAACAGGATCGCCCGCAGGCCAGGCCATTGACAATGAAGTATCGAGCAAAATACCGACTCGTGATTTTTCGATGCGACTCAACTGCGTTCGCCGCTGCGGATTCAGCACAATCAGCAGCACCAGAGCCAGGACCAGAATGCGGGGCATCAACAGGATGGCTCGATCACGCATCTTCAAAAAACGTGAGTCCCGCAACGCCGTGCGGATCGTCAACACGACCAGGATGGCGACGCTTCCCAGGAGCAGCAGAATGCCGGCCGTCGATTCCGGCAAATCCAACTCCGTTGTCTGGAACGATTGTGATTCGACTTCCATCCCGGCCACGGCAGTCGATGATGCATTTTCGGACGATTCTGCGTTACCCGATTCAGCGGGCGCAGCCTGAACTCCGAGGCTCAGCCCCTGAAAACTGAAAACTGAAAACTGAAAACTCTGCGCACTCATTTCGCCACCTCCGGATGGTAGCTCAGACGCAACGCAAGCAGTTGCTCGGCGATCAGTGCCGCAATCAGCAATCCCAGCAGCAGCCAGCGTAGCTCGCGACCGGCTGCGGAACCACCCAGCGAGTTGGCCGAATCGGCTTCCAGAATTCGCACATGATCCAGCTCGGCCTGACTCGTGATCTGTTCCTGATCGGCAATCGCCAATGCGCTTTCAGACGTCGGGACGTTGAGTGCAATCACGGTATCATTGACGATGCCGTCAGGATCAAACTGACGCACGCGGTAAATCCCCGGCCGTTCCGCCTGCGTGATCGTGAGTCCCAATTCCTGCTCGGTGGGTGGCGTTCCAGAAGGTGATTTGTCATCCTGACTTATGGCTGTCGGCGTTGTGCCGGTCGCAGTGTTGTCAGCCGTGGTCAACAACGTTGCCTGAAGCCGCACAAAGGTCTCAGCAACTGGTTCATCGTTGGGTCCGGCTTCCGGCAGATAGACTTCGACATTGTCGGTGAACTGACTGATCGGCCATTGCAGACGTAACGGTTCCGACAATTCCCGCAATTCGACACTGTCAATCGGACGTTGCAGGTACTGATGGATCAACAGATGCATCACGACATATCCCGGCGCGGCAGGCGCGACGGGCCAGTTGCTCCAGCGGCGTCCGGCACCTGTGAGAAACGTCAGCACCCTGCCCTTCCCGACTGTATGTTCAAACGCCACAGGCTGACCGGTCTTCAGGCGCATCAATGTTCGCGCACCATCAGCACGTTCCACATCGTCGGCCTTCCAGTCGTCCGTGACCTGCAGCCAGCGTGCGATCTGGACAGTGTCAGGAAACGGACTGTCGAGCGAATTATAAACCATGAAGATCGGATGCTCTTCAAACACCGGCGTAACAGACGGATTCACGTCGGCAGTCGTCGGATCGCCCTGATCGATCTCATGCACCGTTCCGATTGGTACCGGAAACAGTTTCAACGATGGTTCCCGCAGCGTTTCGGAATACCACCGCACATTCGCCTGCTCGCCCGGAAACCACACGATTCCGCCGCCGCTGCGAACGTACTCGGCGAGCAACAGAGTGATATCCGCAGGCAGATCGCGGATGTTCAGCAGATAAATGCAGTCATAATTCTTCAGATTTGTCGAAGTCAACGTTTGCGATGCGCGAATCTCACTGGCAAGTCCCGTCAGCGACGGATCAGCACTCAATGCTGCTGCCACAAACGACGCATCGTCCTGCTGACCTTCGTCGTCGATAATCAGAATCATCCGACGTTCTGTCACCTCGACCGCAAGGAACCGACGATTATCCTCCCGCAGCGCGTCATCTTCCAGCCGCACTTCAAGCTGATGGCGGCCCTCAGAGTCAAACGTCACATCATGTGAAATCTGCAGTTCTGCCCCTGGTTCGATATCAGGAATCAAAATCCTGACTGGCAGCGATGCGCCGTCCAGCAATACCGTACCACGTAATCCTGCGGCTTTTCCGGCTGCATGATTCTTCAGAGTCAGCGTCATCCGCCATGGCACTCCCTGCGCAACGGCCAGCGTGTCAGCCTTTAACTGCTGAATTGCCACGTTCGAATGTGTGTCTTTGACAACTTTGATCAGATCCACCGATGCCTTAATGGTCTTCAACGATGCCAGCGCTGTGACAACTTCCGGACGACTGTTCCAGTCCGAGGCGCGCAGGTCCGTCAGGACATGCACCTGCGGAGCAGCGCTGCCGTCAGCGGCAAGGATATCTTTCGCTGCGTTAATGGCATCCACAGGTGAAGCCGCCCGCCAGGAACATGTCAGGTTGCGCAGTCGCGGCAGAATCTCCTGAACGAACGCAGCATCCAGGATGCGATCGGCAACAATCGGCCGTCCCGGATTCGTCATGGACAGAATCGTGACACGCGATGCGCCAGGCTGCTGACTGCCTTCGGCGAGCATGTTCTCAAGCGTCAGCAGAGCTTGTTGAAATACCGGCGCATTGCCTTCCCGATCGCGCATGGAAAGCGAATCATCCAGCAACACCACATGATGCATGCTGGTGCCCCGCAGCATCAGCAGGCGACCGGGATCAAGCACCATTCGCGCAATCAACAGCACAATCAGCAGGACCGCCAGAATTCGCAACAGCAACAGCAGCAACTGCTCCAGCACAATGCGGCGGCGATTGAGTTCTTCGCTTTCCAGCAGGAACTCCATCGCGGCAAATCGCACCTTTTTATATCGCAGCCGACTGAGAATATGAATCAGAATCGGCACCAACACCAGCGCAGCCCCCGGCAGCACATAGGCCGGGTTGAGGAAGAACTGAGTGAGTGTGGACATGGGAGAGGCAGGATTGAGGATTGAGGATTGAGGATTGAGGATTCAGGATTGAGGATTGAGGATTGAGGATTCAGGATTCAGGATTCAGGATTCAGTTGTGTGCGATTCATTGGTCATTGTGATTTGGTCATTGGTCATTCGTC
>JAYUVA010000897.1:0-11865 GCA_043754375.1 Candidatus Kuenenia sp.
TGTGTTTCACGAATGAAGGCCATCAAGGCGTCCATTTTCGCACAGTACCAGAATCCGTAGTAAACCATTTCCGCCACTTGTGGACTCAGCGAATCCCGGAGGTGTGTCAGGTCGCGGTCGAGCGTCAATTGCTCCAGCCCCTGATGAGCCGCATACAACAGCGTCATGCCCGGCGCTTCGTAAACGCCGCGACTTTTCATGCCGACAAAGCGGTTTTCCACGATGTCGATCCGACCGCAGCCGTTGCATCCACCAATCCTGTTCAGTTCCTCAACCAGCGCCGCTGCACTCAGCGTCTTGCCGTTGACCGCGATCGGCACGCCGGATTCAAATGAGATCGTAACGCTTTCTTCCTTGTCCGGAGCTTCCTGCGGAGACACAGTCATTCCGAAGTCGATGACGCTCTGGCCATCCACGGTCGGATCTTCAAGGTCGCCCGCTTCATAACTGATGTGCAGACAGTTTTCGTCGCTGGAATACGGCTTCCTCGCCGTCGCCTTCACAGGAATGTTCTTTTTCTCGCAATACGCCAGCATCTCGGTGCGGCCAGGAAACAGGTCGCGGAATTTTTTGATGCGCCACGGAGCGATGATGCTGATTCCCGGCTCCAGCGCTTCAGCGGCCAGTTGGAATCGACACTGATCGTTCCCTTTACCCGTGGCCCCGTGAACAAACGCCTCCGCGCCGACTTCGCGACCGCGTTGCAGGCAGGCCTTTGCAATCAATGGACGCGCAATACTGGTGCCCAGCAAATAGATGTTTTCATACCGCGCCTGCCACTGCAGCACGGGGAATGCAAAGTCACTGCACAATTCTTCCCGGACATCGACCAGTTCTGCCGACTTCGCGCCAATGTCACGAGCCTTCTGCATGATCGCCGCCCGGTCTTCACACGGCTGACCCAGGTCCACGTACAGGCAATGAACGTCATAACCTTCTTCCTGCAGCCATCCCACCAGAACCGACGTATCCAGTCCACCACTGTACGCCAGAACGACCGATTTTCTCACGTGAGTCATCTCCAGATTTCAAATTGTCCATGCAAATCACCTGTTCAGTGGAAATGGTAACGCGGTCTCGCCCTGTCGCCACCGTTACCGCAAAGTTTCTGACGGATCGTACGATGCAGCACAACGTAGCCGTCTCACTCCGCCGAGACGAGCCTTCAGGAGCGAATGTGATCAACAAACGCATGTTCCATCTCAGGAAACTCCTCGAAATCTGAGTGACATTGATTCGCGCCGTGTACCCAACCGGGCTCATCACGCGGAGCGATGATGGCTACATTGGCGCGCGGCGTCACGTGAGCCCTTCGTTTGCCCGAACGTTTCGAAAAGTCTTCCCCTGACAGGAAAACCTGATAAAATTGAGGCATGAGCCAAGCCACACTCAACACTCAGACAACAATTCTCTCACGTGCTTTGTCGGCGAATGCCGAGCCAATGGGTGAGGAGTTGGCACGTTATCTGTTATCCATCAGGCTGGACCCAGCTGATGAACAACGGGCCAACGAGCTTGCAGAGAAGTCGCGAGATGGATTGCTCTCAACTGAAGAAGATGTAGAGATCGACGAGTATCGTGGAGTTGGCCGAGTAATGGAAATCCTCCGACTGCGAGCGCGTAAATCTCTGGATCAAACAGGATGAAGCAGTCGCTTGTTGATCTGATCTGGAGAGATTGAGTGAAATGAGGAGACCGGCACATCGCTTGAAACGTTTAGTGCTTTCTCTGTGTAACTTTCTTGCTCGACCGCAAATACTATGTCAGATCTCCTTACGGACGTACGGAAGCAGATTTGTAAATTGCTGTGATTGAAGTCTGCCTCATACAAAGTTAATCAATACGCTGGTCGTCTTAATTTCCGGCTGGATGTCACCGCACCCTGGATTGGTTGGTCATGAATCGACAGGATCTAGCAACACCTAAATCGGAATGGTGCCGAGCCCTTCTGTTGAATCGATTGATGGTCTTGAGTTACGACGCAATACCCGACCGCCGAGGCGACATCGCTTTGGTGAGCGGAATTCGAGAGCTGGACACAGAAAACGTCGGGGAAGATTTGGTGTTTTGGACACAAATCGATTCTGCACCAAGGATTGCCAGGTACGTTGAGCAACAGCCAAGTCTAAGTAGTGACGTAGTCGTGTGGTCTGTCAGTATTGCGTGGTTCTACTCCTTCGTTGCGAGCAACTCCAAGAACTTTTCACGGATTATATGCGGAGGTTCCGGCAACCCAACCTACATGTGGTTTCCGCCTGACAAAGCTTTGCTCTTTCTTCAAGGAATGCATCGGAGGATGCGGGAGCGGGCAGAGTCGCTACGACAAGAGGGAATATGTATTCCAACACAGTCGCCGAACGATGAATTCGTACGGCTAAATCAGCTATTCCAACTCCGGCATGCAGAGCAAAAATCCGCAGCCGAGCAATTGCCGATTGATTGTCCGCATTGTGGCACATCCATGGCGGTTGATGAAGTCTTGTACCTCGGCTGGCGGGACGGTGAGCTCCCCTACATTGAATGTGATTGCTGTCATTCCGCGATAGTTGATGCACCATTTTGCTGTATGTGATGCCCAAAGTGTGGCGAACACACAGGGCTTATTCCTCCGAGCATGGTTCAACAGTTGCAATCCGCCGAATGGTGGGCGTGTACAAAGTGTGTGTCCGCCAAATTTGACACAATGTCAAAAAAAATGCTACAAAACAATCGCTGGAAAATAGAGAAAGTCTGCCAAAGGCCATTCCGACAACAGGACAGGAACAGAATGCCGCCGGGTGCATCATTCTTTTGACGGTGCTGTGCAATTCATTTCTCGCGATAACGGTATGTGTCGTGTGGGTATTGGTGTAGAAAAACGAAACCCTATTAGACAAACGATCGTGCCAGGGACGTTCCTGAAATCGTTGGTGGCTTTCTTTGGGAACCGGCGGGGGGGTTATGGGTCTGGGATGCTTGCAACCTTCGACAACGGACAGTTCTGTGCGTGTGGACAATGGCCGACCGATACATTGTGATGGAGGTAGAACTTCGTTGCGACCAACTCCGATGTAGAGAACTAGCTGGCGCGAAACATGACGGGCATTGGATCGGTCTACCGCCGATAGCCCTCGGTTCGCGTCAGACTGCCCCGAGTATGTCAGCCGTCCGCTGCCAGTCGTCCCAAGCGTCAACAAGTTTCGCAAGCTGCGTCGCGTAGTCTGATGGGATTGGATGCTTTCGGGCAGGTGTCCACGTGCCATAAACCCAACTATGCACATCGTCACTCGCCGCGATGCGGCGGTATTTGATGCTTAGCTTCACAAGATCTGAATAACAAGGGTTTTGTCTCCAGTACGGTTCAGCCCCGTAACGAGGCTTATCCGGGAAGAGGAGATCCAGATGTATTTTCAATTCAGAAAAGCAGTCAGTTTTTGTCATACCAGTCTTCCGGTAGCAACGAAGTTCGAATTGCACGCACGACGGATATTCCAATGCTGACGGGCGGATCGGCAGCAAATCTGGGAGACTTTGTTTCGCGTCGGGAAAAATGGGTCTACATCAATGCATTCAATCGCCACATCACACAGTCGATCGATGACCTCAACGGGCATCGCTGATGCTGGCATCAGCACAATCACATCATCAAGCAGTCGCAGAATGACGCCGACGTGCGCATCATCACTTCGCGCTGTCTGTCTGTACGCATGAAGGCAAAGCCTTATTCGTTTGCTGCGCGTTGTACTTCGGTCGGTCCGACACTGCTTCTTCGGCGCGAAGTCGCGCGGCAAGCCCCGCGAGCGTGCCGCCAGACTCTGCTAGCAGTCGTTCGCGAGTCGCGCGGAGATCGTCAAGAATTGGATTATTGGTCGTCATCGTCGCCATCACCCGATAGAAACTCCGCAGGAGTGCAAATCAACAATCGCCCATAGCCTTGATCATCCAACAAGCGATAGAGACGAGGCAATTCGTGAGCGTTCGCGATGTGCTTGCAGTTTTGTGTCAGGAGATAGTCTACACCAGCGATCGCCGCGGCGGCAACGTGAAACGCATCGGCGCCTGCTTTTTGCGGCATCAAATGGTTTGCCACGATCAATTTAGCGAGATTCTCCACTTCCGGGCTGATTGCAACGAGCGGAATCCCGTCCAACAGCTTTAGTCGATCTGCTGCCGCCTCTGGATCGCCCGCCGAGGCTTCCAGAATCGTAAGCTGCGACGTTACCAGGCTGAATTTTTGGCGTTCAATCGACCACCACACGCGGGCTTGATGCTGCAATGCAGCCATCTGAATGTCCTGACTCGGCCAGGCACTCGCGTGACTTACGATTGATGTTTCTATGTAGACTGTGTCCATGTTGCGAGTTTAGCAAGGATTGAAGGGGCACACGACTGCGGGCAGGCAAAATAGCAAATCGCAAAAAGCGAACTGTTTCTTATGTTGATGTCGAGTCACAATAGGCTGACGATTACTGATCCCTGCCTGCGTTTGTTGTCACTTCATCAATACACTCAATCACCACATCGCACAGTCGATCAACCAGCTCGACGGGCATCGCTGGAGCTGGCATCAGCACGATCACATCGCCCAACGGTCGCAGGATCACGCCGCGTTTGCGGGCGGCGAGCGTTACCTGGTGTCCGAGTCGCAGTTTGGCGTCGTACGGAATCAGGCCGTCACGATCTCGCACCAGTTCGATGCCGATCATCAGGCCCTTCTGACGTACTTCGCCGACGTGCGGATGGTCTCGCAGAACCGCGAGACGCTCGGCGATCCGCTTGGATGTGACCTGAACGTTGTCCAGCACGCGGTTTTCCTCAAACAACTGCAGCGATGCTAACCCTGCCGCGCAGCCCAGCGCGTTGCCAGTATACGTATGACCGTGAAAGAACGTGCGTCCTTCGGACGGATGACCAAGAAAGGCCGCATAGATACGTTCCGTCGTAAGCGTTGCGGCGATCGGCAGGTAACCCCCGGAAATACCCTTCGCCAGACACAGAAAATCCGGACTCACATTTTCCTGCTCACAGGCAAACAGCGTCCCCGTGCGACCGAAACCAACGGCCACTTCATCCGCAATCAGCGGGATGTCAAATTCTGTACACAACTGTCGTACATGTCGCAGAAAGCCAGGCGGATGCACAAGAATCCCTGCCGCTCCCTGGACGATCGGCTCCATCACGACTCCGGCAATCCCAGATTGATTTTCGCGAATCAAACGTCCGACTTCTTCATAACAAAACGCCAGCCATGATTCCCTGGTGTGCCCCGTCGGAACCCGCGTCGCAACCGGGGATGGCGTGGTAAGCGTTGCAAAAAGCAGGTGCTTGTAACAACGGTGAAACAAATCAATGCCGCCGACACTGACAGTTCCCAGCGTATCGCCGTGGTAGGCGTTGCCAACGCACAGAAACGTGTCGCGATCTTCCGGACCTTCGGGTTTCTGGCGATGATACTGGTACGCCATCTTCAACGCGACTTCGACCGACGTCGCGCCACTGTCCGAAAAGAAGACTTTCGTCAGCCCCGCCGGAGCCCGTTCCACCAACGCTCGGGACAGGCGAATCGACGGCTCACTCGCCAGACCCAGCAGAGTGCTGTGCGCCACCTTCTGCAGTTGTTCAGACACCGCGCGATCGATCGCCGGTACCGTATGACCATGCACATTGCACCACAATGACGATATGCCGTCCAGAAAGCGGTGACCATTAACATCAATCAGGTCAAATCCCTCGCCCCGCACAATGATCGGCGCACGTTCATCGATCCACGCCGACATCGGCGTAAAAGGATGCCAGACGTGATCGTTGTCCCACTGGCGAAGAATGTCGGCTGATACATCGTTGAATTCCGGGGACGTCATAGTGCAACTCGACGAATTGTGTCCCATGCCACAAGGGCATCGCGCAGAGCGCGGACGTCGTGGATCCGGAGGACGTCGGTGCCCAATTCGGCCAATGCCAGGGCGACGCCGATCGTGCCTGCCGATTGTTCTTCCACCGTTCGGCCCAAAATCTTTGACAGGAAGCGTTTGCGGGAGTGGCCGATCAATACCGGGCGGTGCAGGGCCTGTTGAATTTTCGGCACGGCGGACATGAGTTCCAGATTGTGATCGGCCGTCTTGCCAAATCCAATTCCCGGATCGACGCACATCCGTTCTGCCGGAATTCCCGCCATCAGACATCGATCGACCTGCTGCTGCAGGAACTCAATCACTTCCCCCACCACATTTCCGTATTGCGGATTTTGTTGCATCGTTTGCGGGGTGCCCTGAATGTGCATCACGCAGATTCCGGCGTCGGCGTTGCGACAGACTTCCAGCATGTGGCGATCAAAGGTCAGGCCGGAAATATCATTGACGATTTCGGCACCGGCATCCAGCGCCTGGCGCGCGACTTCGGCCTTGGTGGTATCAATTGACATAGGTACGCGCAGTTGGGTGGCCAGCTTCTGAATCACGGGGATCGTGCGGCGAAGTTCTTCATCCAGCGACACAGGCTCCGCGCCGGGCCGCGTCGATTCACCGCCGATGTCGATAATGTCAGCGCCGTCGTTCTCCATCTGGAGTCCTCGATTTACGGCAGCCTCGATCGTGCTGAATCTGCCGCCGTCCGAAAAACTGTCCGGCGTGACGTTCAGAATTCCCATCAGAGCGGGCATTCGCGATTGGGGAATGCTGCGTCGGGACAAGGACCATGAGAACGCTCGACGGTTTGAATCAACAGTCACAGTTCAGACCTCAATGAGCACCCAGATACGCCTTGCGGACTTCGTCACTGGCGGCAAGTTCCGCAGCAGGGCCTTCCATTTCGATGGAACCGACTTCTATCACGTAGGCCCGATGAGCAACCTGCAGCGCCATCGCGGCATTTTGTTCGACCAGCAGAATCGTCGCTCCCGTGCGGTTGATCTGTCGGATCACCTGAAAAATGGTCTGGACGATCTGTGGTGCCAGTCCCAGCGACGGTTCATCAAGCATCAAAAGTTTCGGTCGCGCCAACAGGGCTCGCGCGATCGCCAGCATTTGCTGCTCGCCCCCGGACAATGTTCCAGCCGCCTGTTTCAGGCGTTCACGGACTCGAGGAAACAAGTTCAGGGCCATCTCGCGATCTTCCAGTATGTCTCGCAGATTGTTTCGCGAATACGCACCGAGCATGAGGTTTTCTTCAACCGTCAGGTTGGCAAAAATCCCCCGTCCCTCAGGCACGTGAATCAGACCGCTTTGCGTGATCGCATGAGGCGGTCGCCCGTGAATCGCCTGGCCGTCAAATCGAATCGTTCCCTGCTTCGGCGTCAGGAGTCCCGAAATGGTCCGCAGCGTCGTCGATTTTCCGGCACCATTGCCACCAATCAGCGTGACGATCTCACCCTGCTCCACGCGCAGCGAACAACCCCGGATCGCTTCGATCGCGCCGTAGTTCACGGACAGATTGTCAACTTCAAGTAGTGACATGGCTTTCTCGAATGGTAATCTAGCGGATGAATGTTGGCCGCACAAATGTGCAATGCATCCAGTCTCGCATCGGGTGTGGCAAAATATCCCGGCACTCGAAGAATCTGTTCGTTTAACCGCGTGGGCATCGCCCCGCGCTTAGCATTTCAAATTTGAAATTTGAAATTTCAAATACAAAATTTCAAACAGAACAATCGCGGCCCGATGGGCACGCGGTTAAACGATCTCTCTACCTGCGAAAATGGAATGCCATCCAAATGTTTCTGCCACAATCACCATGCTGAGATCACAATCTCAGACGAACGAAAAACCGGCTGTGCCACGATCCTGTTCCGCCCGAAAACCGTTCTCGCCGCAGCCGTGGGCAGGTCGATCCGGACGTTCGCAGATGGTCGGGAATCCCTTGCGGGTGTCCCCAGTTCAAACGCCCTTGCGGGTGTCCCCAGTTCAAACGCCGCGAAGTATTTCTGAAACGCTGCTGCGCGAAACTTTGGCACCACGTGGATCGCGTCAAAGCCGTACCAGTGCGGTTCCGGTTCAACCAGTGGAATGTCAAACTCTGCAGCCAGTTGCCGCACAAGATGATCGAGGGACAGCGAGCGTTCAAGGATCGATGTGCGCGACAGTGGGCAGCCGGGAAACAGGAGCGTCTTCGCGATCTGAAACTGCAGTGTCCCGATGCGTGTGAGCGAAGCCAGCGGTAGTCCCGTCATGACGATCTTCGCATCCGATCGCCAGGCTAGAATCTGCCTGATACATTGACGGACGGAGGCGGCAATTCGATCGGGCTCAAACAGGTACACAATATCGTTCCCAAGATCTGTGATCAGGACCAGCGGTCGATTTGCCGAATCGCGAGGTAGCTTGCCCCACAATCCGCATTCGCTGATCGCCGGTAACCGACGAAACCAGAACGCGCTGCTCTTGATGTAAGAACGTCCCATCCCCAACGCGACGTTCAGATTGATGGGTGCCTCTGTCTCCTGCCGCAGCGAGGCTAACATAGCCCGCCAGCCGAGCACCAGATTGCTGGCTCCCAGCAACACAACGTTCTGTGTATTCATCGCTGTTGGAGGCATCAGAATCCACTGCGAAAATCTGATGCCGGAGAGTTCCAGACACCTTTTTCAAACAATCTGGGACAGTCGAACTAGTTATTCGCCGCAGTGGTCGCGTTCAGGACACTCGATGCGGGATACAAATGATCGAACGAAATCAGTCGCTGGCCTTCCTTGATCAGGAAATCTGTGTCCATAAACGGCTCGTAACTGATGTCCTGCCAGCGAATTTTTCCTTGGGCATCGATCACGAACGTGCCATGCAGAGCTGCTTTTTCGAAGTCGTCATAGCAACGGTACTCGCGAAAAATCGTCATTTCCGGATCGGCCACGAGTGGAAACGGAAATACCGCTTCGAGATTTTCACACGCGCGTTTCAGGTTTTCCTGTTTATCGGTGCTCACCGCGATCACTTCAAAACCCGCAGCGCGGATCGCGTCATGCTTCTTCGCGATCGCCTGCAGTTGCTCCGCACAATGCAGACATCCGTATCCAAGATAGAACACCACAATCACCGGACGGCCATGATAGTCGCTCAGCGAACGAAACTTTCCATCCGGATCAGGCAGTGCCCATTCCGGGGCATCGCGTGGCGACCAGCGAAACGGTCCGAGTGAATCCAGATCCGGTCTGGTACCGATGTCGTCAGGGAACTCGTGCGGGAGTCGCCAATCCGCCGCATAACCGAATTCTGCAGCGATCGGTGCCAGTCGCATCATCGGTGCCACGTCGAGATCGATCGTGGAAGAGATCTTTCGAAGCTGCTCAAACGCCGCCTTCGACTCATCTTTCTTTCCTGCCGCATAAAACGCTTCAATCTGACTGCCAAGTGGGCGAACTTCGCCGGGATTGGATTTTACATTCTCAGCCGCTTTCTTCGATGCATCTTCGGACTTTCCAGCTCGGATCATCGCGGAAATCAGTTCGGCGCTGGAGACGCCGGCTTTTGTACACAGGTCCAATGCCTTTTCATGCTCCCCTTTACGTGCTGCCATGCGAGCGTCGATTTCAAAAGTGCCTTTTTCGAGACCCTCGATCTTTCCTTTAGACTTGTTTTCAGCGTCCTGTTTCGCCTTTTCAATCGCTTTGTCGTCAGACTTTGCCTCGCGGGCTTTCGATTCCGCTTCTGTGACAGCTGCGGTTTGCTTTTGCTTCTCTTCGTCCAGCAGTTTCTGGAGGCGATCCCGGTAAACAGCAGCATTGACATCGTCGCCAGTTGCCGCGAGCGCTGAACCGATGGCTCGATCGCGACGCAGATCTTCGTCAGCATCACCGGTGTCTTCCAGCCACGTCGTGCCGCTCAATCCAGCGAGCGTTTCGTACATTTCGAAACTCTGCAGCACGTTGATCAGTCGATCACGTCCGTACTTGTAGCTGCCTGATTTTTCGAGCGAATTGTATTTCGGATGACGCGGCAGGCTGAGCATGTTTCGCGCGAACGCCTCCGCATCGTGGGCACGCCCGATCGAGATCATGTTGCGAATGCACCATTCATTGTTGTGCGCGAAGTTGTGGATCTGATCAGGGAGGACTCGATCATGCATCATGTGAAAATGATCAACACGCGCCGACGCTTCCTGCTGATAGACGGCATCGTGGTAGCGGTGCAGTTTAGAATAAATATGCCCCGGCATATGCCACATGTGAGCAATTGAAGGCGACGCCAGTCCACCCAGCGCCGAAGACTTCAACGCCAGCTCAGGCTTCTTGCTGTCCCACAGATGAATCCGATAATGATGCGCTGGATGCAGAGGTTCAACATCCAGCACATCCTGGATCATGGCATCGATACTCAGATTGGATGCCATGTGCAGGCCGTCGCGTTTTCCAGACCAGAAGAACTCGCACAGAAAAGCCTTCGTTTCAATATCTTCCGGGAATTCGATCAGAATGTCTTCCAGCTCGCTGACGTAATTGTCTGCGCGCTGATTCTTCTGTTCGTCGTTTTCGGTTTTGGCGTTGATAAACCGGTCAAATGCCTCGATCAGCATCCGTTCCCGCTTTTCCACTTTGTCCTTACGCTTTACGGCTTCGGCGATGAAGCCTTTGGCCCGCTTATCGTTGCTGCGGTTTGACATCGCCATACCCCAGTACGCCGTCGCGCAGTCCGGATCCAGCGTGGCGGCCTGGCGAAAGGAGCGTTCTGATTCGAAGTACCAGAATCCATGCAATTGAGCCACACCCTGGTCAATGAACTTCCGGGCTTCGGCGTTGGCCGTCGTTACCGGAAATTTGACGACGCCACAGCCGCCCATCAGATAGGCCGACTGCCGTGGTCCTTCATTAAAGACTTCTCCGTGGCTGGAATGTCCCTCCTTGAGTGCATCATCGGCCGCCTTCGTTTCATCGGTTTTGGTCTCGGTCGGGTTCTCGGCAGCGACGACTGCCGGTGCCTCTTCCTGAGCTGCCGCAGGGCGTTGTGCGTCGATCGAATTCATCACGAGCAAGGCGATGGCAGTCAAATGCCAGCGGGAACAGCGGAAAGGAAAGCAATGAAGCATGATCACAACCTATTCAGTCTTTGTTCGACGATGCCAGGTGGAATCTTGAATCAGACAAACGGAGTTTTTCCGGGGATCGCTACCGGCGGCACCGGATTGTCGGTCCATTCATAGGCTTTCGGGCTGAGGTCTTCTTTGGAATTCAGGACTGCGTCCCAGGTAAGTCGCTGACCGGTGTAGCCCGCCATCCGTCCGGCAATCGCCATCAGTGTGCTCTTGCACATGTAGTCGCCGTTGTTGATCGGCTGACCACTGCGAATGCTGGCGAAGAGTTCATTGTGTTCGATCTGGTACATGTCGCCGTCCGGGCCGTCGTACTTCCAGATCACATTGCCGGCAAAGTCTTCGATCTTATGACTCATCACATTGACGCGGCCTTTGGTGCCGAAGATGTAGTCTTCGACTTCGTTTTCGCAGTTTGGCCAGTGACGACAACGTGCGAACGCCTTCACTCCGTTGGGCCATGTATAGACGATGTCAAAGTGGTCAAAAATATTGCCGTATTTGGCATCGGTGCGAACCTGACGACCACCGGATCCACTGATCGATTCAGGCACCTGATCGTTCATCGCCCACATCATTTTATCCAGACTGTGGATGTGCTGTTCGACATTGAAGTCACCCGAGAGCCATGTGTAGTAGTACCAGTTACGAATCTGGTATTCCATTTCGCTGTCGCATTTGTCTCGCGTGCGCCGCGGATCCCAGACACCGCCCGCCATGTAACTGCACTGCATGGTCACGATGTCACCGATTGCACCGTTCCTGATCTGTTCGAACGTGGCCAGCTTGCCGGGGTGATATCGCCAGCACAGACCGGACACGAGCACCAGTCCTTTGGCCTTAGCCATCTCAGACGATTCCATCACTGACCGC
>JAYUVA010000898.1:0-7262 GCA_043754375.1 Candidatus Kuenenia sp.
ACGGAACACTCATGGACGAAGCAATTCGCAAGGCGAAAGTACTGATCGAAGCTCTCAGCTGGATTCAGCGGTTTCGTGGCCGTTATGTTGTCGTGAAGATCGGCGGCAGCACTCTGGACGATGTGGCCGCTGTCGATAGTCTGCTCACCGATGTCGTTTTTATGGCCACGGTCGGCATGAAACCTGTGATCGTGCATGGGGGTGGCAAGGCGATCAGCGCGGCCATGAGTGCCGCAGGGATTGAGCCGAAGTTTGTTGCAGGCCGGCGCTTCACCGATCAACAGACACTACAGATTGCTTCGCGTGTGTTGGTTGAAGACATCTGTCAGTCGATTGTGGATCGCATCAACAGCAACGGTGGTCGATCCACGGGTCTGCACTTCGGAACAGAAAATGTTCTGACTGCAGAGAAACTGACGCTCAGGGACGACCAGGGCAATCCGGTCGATCTGGGACATGTGGGCCATGTGACGGAAGTGGACATTGACACGCTGATTCGCGTCTGTTCCATCGGTGCGATTCCTGTGATTCCGAGCATTGCCTTAAGCCGTGTCGGTCATCGGCTGAATGTAAATGCCGACACGGCCGCTGCCGCTGTCGCGCGGGCGATGTCCGCCGAGAAGTTGATTTTCCTGAGCGATATTCCGGGCATCCTGACCAACATCAAGGATCCGTCGTCGCGGCTGTCGCATGTCACTGCGGCTCAAGTGCGAGCCTTGATTTCAGACGGTACGATTGCGGGTGGAATGGTTCCAAAAGTCGAAGCCGCACTGGAATCGCTCGATGCCGGAGTTCGTAAAGTCCACATTGTCGATGCCTCAATGCGGCATTCCGTGCTGTTGGAGATTTATTCGGATACCGGCGTTGGGACGGAAATCGTTCCGTAGGGCGAACGGCAGACCACATCGGAGAATGGGAATCTCTGTCGGCGGAGCGACTGAGCTACGGGTGAACTTCGCACCATCGGTCGTGTCCACTAAACTCCAGCATCTCTGCAACTCGTGCTTTGTCAACCGTGCTTTAATGTGTGCCACTGGCTCTGCCCGTGTCCTCCATCTGCATGAAACACTGGCAGAGCCAGTGGCACACAACCTTCCACCATTTTTTCTCCCGGAGATTGTTCAATGACACAGGTTGTCATCTCAAAGAGCCAGGCCATCATTGATCTGTTTGATGAATACGTCATTCCGAATTACCGTCGCTATCCGGTGGCACTGGTTCGAGGCGAAGGGTCTCATGTCTGGGACGCTGACGGGCGACGCTATCTGGACTTGTTTCCGGGCTGGGGCTGCAACATTCTGGGATATTCACCGCCTGCGGTCGTCGAAGCGATTCAGGAACAAGCGGCTCAGCTGATCCATGTGCCGAATACCTGGTATACCGAACAGCAGGGACGTTTCGCAGAGTTCTTATGTACTCGAAGTTTCGGAAAAGCGTTCTTCTGCAACAGCGGAGCTGAGGCGAATGAAGCCGCCATCAAACTCGCAAGGCTCCACGGATCGGCTGAAGGGCGTTACCGCATCATCACGTTTGAGCACGGTTTCCACGGCCGTACGTTCGGCGCGCTCACGGCAACAGCTCAACCGAAGTACCATGAAGGACTTGGGCCGATGCTGGCGGGCTTCCGCTATTCAAAGATGGATGACATCGACGGCGTACGAAGCCTGATTGACCACGAAACGTGCGGGATCATGATTGAACCTGTGCAGGGCGAAGGCGGCGTACGAATTCCCGAACCCGGTTTTCTGCAGGCACTGCGTGATCTTTGCGACGAACACGGTCTCCTGCTGATCTTCGACGAAGTGCAGACCGGCATGGGCCGCACGGGAACTTGGTTTGGTTATCAGCAGACCGGTGTCCAGCCGGATGTCATCACCATGGCGAAAGGCATTGCGGCTGGCGTTGCCTGCGGTGCCATGATCTGCCGGGATGAGTTTGCCGGTGACCTGCGTCCCGGAATGCACGCCAGTACATTTGGCGGTAACTCATTGGCGATGGCGGCGGGTCTTGCCACGGGTTTAACGATTGAACGCGAAGGTCTTCTGGATCACGTTGAACAACTAGCCGCCGATGTTCGCACGCAGCTGGAAACCCTGCAACGGAGACTTCCCATGATTCGCGAAATTCGCGTCTGCGGCATGATGATCGGGATCGATCTGAGCATCGCGTCTGCACCTGCGGTTGCGAAGTGCATGGAACGCGGAGTCCTGATCAATGCCACCAACGACACAGTGGTCCGACTCCTGCCAGCATTGAATGTAAAAGCAGATGACCTGACGGAAGGCTTGCAGGTGATCGCCGACGTCCTGGAAGAAATGACAAACGAGCCATGATCGACAGAGCTTAGGCGAGCGGCATGCGTCAGCATTTCCGTTTAACGGTGAGCCGCAGCCGCAGGCGTAGGCGTAGACGTAACGTGGAAACGACGCCTGCGGCTTGCCGTTAAACGATTAAAGCGACAGACCTCAGGGGAAGAAGGGACGTTTTCTATTCACCGTCCTGCATTTCAGGAGTTTCCGGGACCTCAGATTGACATCGAAAATGGCAGGTCTAATATGCTGGGTATGAAAACTCGCATTCTTACGGCTCTGCCGGTGTACAACGAAGTTTCCCATGTCGCGGGCGTTTTGCACGAACTGCTGCAGCATGTTGATGACATCCTTGTCGTCGATGATGGCTCAACAGACGGCACGAGCGAAGTGCTCAAGCAGTTTCCTGCCGTCGCGGTCAGACAGCATTCACCGAATCTCGGCTACGGTGCGGCTCTGAGTACAGCTTTTGACTACGCGCTGCAGCACGGATTCGACGTACTGGTGACGATGGATTGTGACGGACAGCATCAGCCCCGGTATGTGCGAGAGATTGCCGGTATGATCGACCTCACGGCGGAATCTCCGATTGATATGGTTTCCGGTTCCCGTTACCTGAAAGATTTTGAAAGTGACACCGCAGCACCCGTCGAACGTCGCGAGATCAATGCGAGGATCACGGCTTGTCTGCATGAACAGCTTGGCCTGTCGATTACGGATGCTTTTTGTGGCTTCAAGGCGTACCGCGTTTCGTCGTTGGCAAAACTGGATATCACAGATAAAGGTTACGCGATGCCACTGCAGCTGTGGGTGCAGGCTGCTGATCTCGGCTGGAATATTCGCGAGTTTGCCGTACCTCGAATCTATCTGGACGAAGCTCGATCGTTCGGCGCTTCGCTGGACGATCCCAGTGTACGCCTTGCCCATTACCGTTCCGTTCTCAACGCGGAACTGGAACGACGCGGCATGACTCAGCGATTTACATCCGACTGCGGCGCTGCGGCGGCTCGGTAAGCACCTATGCCTGCTTCAGTCGATCCGGCCGTATTAATGCAGCTCGCCCTGCAGCATGCTCGTCGCGGGGAAGGGCACGTCGAACCCAATCCAATGGTCGGTGCCGTGGTTGCGACTTTGGATGGAGTGGTCATTTCGACCGAGTATCATCGGCGATTCGGTGGTGCTCATGCGGAGATCAATGCAATCGAGGCGGCAGGTTCGGGAACGGTCGGAAAAGATCTCTACGTGACTCTGGAGCCCTGCATCCATTTCGGGAAGACGCCGCCCTGCGCGGATGCCGTCATCAAGGCTGGATTTCGTCGCGTGTTTGTCGGTTGCCGGGATCCGGCACCGCATGTGGCCGGTCAGGGGATTCAGCGACTGCGGGATGCGGGGGTGGAGGTCACTGTTGGCGTCTGTGAATCCGAGGCTCGACGCCTGATCGCACCATTTGAAATGCTGATGCTGCAGCGTCGTCCGTGGGTTCATGCCAAATGGGCCATGACGCTCGACGGACGCATTGCTTCACGGGCAGGGCATTCGAAGTGGATCAGCAGTGATGCTTCCCGAGCCCTCGTACATCAACTGCGCGGTCGGATGGATGCAATCATTACCGGAGCGGGCACCGTTCGGTCCGATGACCCGCTGTTGACGGCCCGACCTGCAGGGGCTCGCACGCCGCTGCGCGTCGTCATCGACGCGGATGGAACATCGCTGCACGCCGACACAAATCTGATCAAATCGCTTTCACAAGCTCCGGTTCTGGTCTGTGTCGCCGATGACACCGCGACCGATGAACGCGCACGGCTCAAATCGTTGGGAGTTGAAGTGATGGCATGTGCTGTGAGTGAACCCGGGCGAATCGATCTGAGTGCGGTCATGGCGGAACTTGGACGTCGCGGCTGCACGAATGTTCTCACGGAAGCTGGCTCCGGAATTCTCGGAAGTCTGCTTGACTCGTCATTGATCGATGAAGTTCATATCTTCATCGCTCCCCGACTCATCGGCGGAACATCGGCGCGTGGCCCGATCGGTGGTTTGGGCCGTGAATCAATCCCGACAATTCCCAACGTAAAGCATATTCGGCAAACTTCGATCGGCGACGACCTGCTGATCGAAGGTGATGTCTGCCGGGAGTGATGATGAGTCAGCAAACTTCAATCGACCACGAAAATCAGCCCTCCATGACCTTTCCGACTGCACCATCATCAGGCGTCTCAGACAAGTCCATCACGCTGCGTTATGACGTTCGGGAAGAGGACGTGGTGACAGTGCGTGAGATTGTGGAGTCGACTGGTTTCTTTTATCCACCGGAGGTCGATGTGGCGGTTGAGCTCGTCGAAGAACGACTGCGAAAAGGCGAAGTGTCTGGATATTTCTTTGCCTTTGCTGAACTTGATGGCCGCACCGTCGGTTACTCGTGTTACGGTCCAATTGCCTGCACCGCCAGCAGTTTCGATATCTTCTGGATTGCCATTCACCGCGACGCGCAGCGGCACGGTATGGGGAAGTGGCTGATGTCGGTCACGGAAGAACTCATCTTTGGCCAGGGCGGTGAACGAATTTACGTCGAAACATCCGGGCGCGAACACTATCTGCCGACGCGGAAGTTCTATGATCGCTGCGATTACCACAAGATCGCTGAGCTTCCGGAATTCTACGGTGAGCAGGATTCCAAGGTGATTTACCTAAAGACGAAGCCGACTGCAGCACCACCACTCGTTCCCGCACCCGCAGATGTGATTCCTCAACCCGGCACGCCGCCGGAATTTGAGTTACTGCTGCCGGAATTTCGGCGACTCTGCGAAGTCGTCGCCCGGCTGCGAGCCCAGGATGGATGTCCGTGGGATCGACAACAAACGATGAAGACGATCAAACCTTACACTCTGGAAGAAACCTACGAACTGCTCGAAGCGATCGACGCTGACGATAACGATGCAATCTGCGAAGAGTTAGGAGACGTGTTGCTGCAGGTCATCCTGGATTCACAAATCGCTGCCGACGAACAACGCTTCCTGCTGACAGATGTGGTCCGGCGCATCGCCGACAAAATGGTCCGCCGGCATCCGCATGTATTCAGCAACGTGGACGCTCCGATGATAGAGGACGTCAGACGCAACTGGTATGCCATCAAACAACAGGAAAAGCCCGCTCGCGAATCGCAGCTGGACGGAATCCCGGTCGCTCTACCGGAACTCGCGCGCACCGCACGTATCACTGCGCGAGTTTCCGCCGTGGGCTATGATTTCCCGGATCGACGCATGTTGTTTGATAAGCTGAACGAGGAACTGCAGGAGCTGGCGGTGGAACTGTTCGGATCAATCTCAATACCGACGGTGCTCGCGACCGTGGACTCTCATGTGATTCCTGATGAACCGTTGCCGTCAGCGTTGAGAGACAAAGCGGAATCTGAACTTGGAGACGTGCTGTTCGTGCTGGCCAATATCGGTCGTCGCTGGGGCATCAATCCCGAAGAAGCACTTCGCCGCAGCAACGCGAAATTTTCACGCCGGTTTCAGGCGATCGAAGCGGCAATGAAGAGTGAGGGACGCAGCATGCATGACGCAACGCTCCGCGAAATGGAAGACGCCTATCAAGCGGCCAAACGTCGTGAACCAGAATCAAACGGTTGAAATATGAAACTCCGATTCATCACTGTAGGCGGCACAATCGATAAGATTTATTTCGATCAACTGAGCGAATATCAGATCGGTGCACCGGGCGTCGAACGGATGCTCCTGGATTTGCCGGTCGCGTTTGAATACACAATCGAAGCGGTGCTTCGGAAGGACAGTCTGGACATGACAGCCGAAGACCGGCAGCTTATCAGGCGGGCGGTCGAACGATGTCCGGAACAGCACATCGTGATCACTCATGGCACCGACACGATGATCGAAACCGCCCGGGTCCTGATTGGAATCCCCGGGAAACGGGTTGTGTTGACAGGTGCGATGCAACCCGCGAATTTTCACGACAGTGATGCGACGTTTAACGTCGGCATGGCGATCGGCGTCGTCATCACGCAGCCAGCTCCCGGCGTCTGGATCACCATGAGCGGCCAGGTCTTCGACCCGCTGAAAGCTCGCAAAAACCGCGAACGCGGCGTGTTCGAGGCGACGTAGCTTGACTCTCTGAGGCGACGTAGCTTGACTCTCTGAGTCGAGTGCTTTCACCGGGGTACAGCCTTTGCGCTGCGATCTTCGTGGGAGTCAAAACTCACGGCGTCGGATGCCCGCCCAAAGTTGTACTCGAACAACTGGGAGAGTCAAACTACAACAGCATGACCAGACCATCCATGCCCGACAATCGACTGTAGATCGCCAGTACCTGTTGTGATGATTCACACATCGGCTCGAACGTCACCGCCACATGCCGACCATGTTCTGTGTTGCGGAGCGAAAACGGCGGATCGGTTTCCATTCCGAGTTCGTCCCGCACACAGGCCACCACGCGCGCCGTAAAGTTACCTTCCGCAAAGCCGATCACCTTGAACATGAAATGGCACGGAAAAGCATGGCGACTTTCAAGCAGTTCCACGGACGGCAGTTTGATCACGACACATCACTCACAGAATTCCGGAACCAATCCCCATGTGAACGTAAACCCATTGTAAACACAGCGGTCGGTCCCGTGAACAGAGATTCCGGATGTGGCTGTCATCATTCTTTGACTTCTGGCTCTGAGGCCAGCCTTTTCTCCAGTTGTTCCAACTTCTGCTCCAACGCGCGCACCTGGTCACGCAGTGTTTCCATGCTCCCGGCAAGTTTTTCAGAGACGGCGGATTCGGCTGACTCGAGAGCTTCCTGTGCCTTTCGCTGGGCGACTTTTCCGCTGCCACCCTGGTCATTTTTACCAATCTCATTCGAATTTGCGGGAAAAGAGCCCTTCCCGGAGTTTCTAACCGTGAACAGCCGGGTGCGGGCATTGGGGGGAAATCACTGCTTTTGAATTCGCCCG
>JAYUVA010000899.1:0-4244 GCA_043754375.1 Candidatus Kuenenia sp.
CTGCAGGGGCATGAGCAGTCTTTCTATTTCATTGCGGATCTGCACGCACTGACGACGGTTCGCGAACCGGATGTGCTGCGACAGAATGTGAAAGATGCAGCTCTGGATCTGCTGGCACTGGGACTGGATCCAAAGCAGGCCACGCTGTTTCGTCAATCGGATGTGCCGGAAACGACGGAACTCACATGGCTACTGATGACAATCACGCAAATGCATTTGCTCGAAAAATGCGTCGCTTTCAAGGACAAGAAGGCCAAAGGCATCGCGGCCGACGCTGGCCTGTTTACCTACCCCGTGTTGATGGCCGCCGACATCCTGCTCTACGACAGTACGACGGTTCCGGTCGGGGCAGATCAGATTCAGCACGTTGAAGTCACCCGCGACCTGGCACAGCGATTCAATACCATGTACGGCGAGACATTGCATTTGCCGGAGGCCTATGTGCTCGACGATTCAGCCAAAGTGCCGGGCACGGACGGCGAAAAGATGTCCAAAAGTTACAACAATACAATACCGATTTTCGAAACGCCAAAGAAGCTACGGAAGATTATCATGTCGATCAAAACGGATTCGACATCGATGGAATCGCCCAAGAACCCGGATACGTGCTCCGTGTTTGAACTCTACAAATTGTTTGCCACACCTGAAGCACAAATGACATTGGCGGAACGCTATCGTACGGGCGGCATGGGTTATGGTGAAGCCAAGGAATCGCTGTATCAGGCGGCGATTGCACACCTGGGTGACGCATTTGCACGCCGTACGCAGTTGGAGACTTCGCCGGATGTCGTCGAAGATATTCTCCGCGAAGGCGCTCATCGGGCGCGCGCGAAGGCTCAGGAAGTTCTGGAAAGAGTTCGTTCAGCGTGCGGACTGCTGGCGAAGCCTGTGTGAAACCGCACGGCACAGCGAAAGTTTTCCGGGTTTAAGGGAGAATGCAAATCCTTCTTGCAGTCCGGACGGTCAACGGGCAGAATCCGGTATGGGGCACGTTTTTTCCATTGTCTTTCCGGCAATGGAGTCTGAGGCAACACGGGATTGTCATTCCGCTGCTTGTCGATTCAGTCGGCAGCGTGCCAAAATGGGCTTGAAGGATTTGTCAGATGACCGCAACTCGTCAGCGCATGCTGGTGATTGGTAAAACCGCCTCAACCGTCCCGAACATCAAAGAACTGACCGGCGAAAAACTGGACGTGATTTCCGCGAACGACGTCAGGCTTCCGGATGCGTCAGCGGATTATTTGGTGGTAGACGCTTCCGAACCACAGCTGATGTCCGACCTGCAGGTTTGCGCGATGGGCCTGCTGAGCGCTCTGCCGGACGGGATCGTACTCCTGGACGAGGATTTCACCATTTTGTGGCATAACGCCACATTTCGACAGTTGCTGCGAACGGCGGAACTTATCGTGGGGCGGCAATTGCAGGATGTCATATGTCCGGCAGACGGGACAGACCTGCGACGGATCGCCATACCGGTGAGTTCCGGTGAAGCCGCTTCGCTGACTGTTCGCTGCGAAGACCGCAGTTCGCTCGTTCTGCGCCTGGCAAGAACCGCCATCAGTCTGGATGATGCCAGGAAGTCGGCGATGATCCTGACGGTGCGGGACGTCAGCAAACAGGTTCTGGAAAAACAGAAGCAGGATGCAATTTATCGCGCGGGTCTGGAGATGGGTAACCTGACGACGGAAGAGGTGACTGCAATGAGTCACGAAGAACGCGTCATGTTGCTGAAGGATCAGATCCTGCAGTTCACTCAGGAAATCCTGGGCTACGACACGTTCGAGATTCGATTGAACGATCCGGAAACCCACGAACTGCTTCCGTTGCTGGAAGACGGCATGGATCCTGAGGCCGCAGAGCGCAGGTTATACGCCATGGAAAGCGGGAATGGTGTCACGGGTTTTGTGGCATTCAGCAAACGCAGCTATCTCTGTTCTGACACACAGAACGATCCGCTTTATCTGCGAGGTGCGAGCGATGCCCGCAGTTCGCTCACCGTGCCGTTGATGATTCGGGATACAGTGCTGGGCACGTTCAACGTCGAGAGTCCGGGAACGCTTTCATTCAATCAGACAGATCTGGACTTCCTCACCCTATTCAGTCGGGTTGTGGCCAGTTCGCTGAACCAGTTGCAACTGCTGGTTGCTGAAAAGGTACATTCGGAAACTGAAAACTCCGATCGACTGCGACGTGAAGTTTCCAAGCCGTCTGATGAGATCCTGAATGCCGCGACCTGGATTCTGGAACGCTACATCGGGCACGATCCGGATGTCTGTGATCGGCTGCATCTGATCACTGACCGCGTTCGCAAGATTTCCGGTCATGTGGGTAGCGTGCCGGGAAAATCAGACACCGCGATCCCGCTCAACAAAGCGCCCACCCAGCGACCGCCGCGAAAAGCACTGATGGGTAAGCGAGTGCTTGTGGTTGACCAGGATGCAGCCGCCCGCGGCGAGGCGCACAACCTCCTGGGGCAGATGGGCTGCGAAGTCGAAGCCGTGCAGAATGCGACAGAAGGTTGCGCAATGCTCCGCAATTATCATTATGACGTTGTGCTGACCGATATTCGGTTGTCAGATGCCAACGGTTACGAATGTTTCCGGCGACTTCGGGAAATTAACAGCCATGTCCCGATCATTATGATGACCGGCTTTGGATACGATGCATCGCATTCGATTGTCAAGGCACGGCAGGAAGGATTAAAGGCTGTGCTCTACAAGCCCTTCCGCAGGGCTCAGATGCTGGATGAAGTTGAAAAGGCTGTGAGCACGCCGGGGCCTGAGTAGTGCTCTGTCAACCATGAATTGAGGATTCGGGGCTTGGAAAATGGGTCAGGAACCAATAGTGCGGAGCACCCTTTGGGCCATTTGGCTATTGGTTCCTGACCCTTTTTCCAAGCCCGATTCGACTGATAAGATCATCGCCATGGAAATTCCACAATGATTCGCAGTCGTCAGATTTCACCGAAGGCGCTAGGCGCGTTCAGTCGTTCGATGGCTCGAATGCTGGAAGCGGGTGTCGATGTTCGCAAATCGCTGCAAACGTCGTCGCAGCAATCAAGCGACTCACGCCTGGCCGCCAGTGCCCAACGCCTGCAGAAAGCCATCGCCAGCGGTTCGTCGCTGGCCGAATCGATTGGTGAAGAAGGCGAACTTTTTCCTCCTTTGTTTCGCGATCTGGTGAATGTCGGTGAGCTGACCGGTACCGCTCCGGAAGTCTTTGCCTCGCTGGCAAAATACTATGAAGCTCGAGTCCAGCAGGCCCGCGAATTTCGTTCTCAGATTGCCTGGCCTGTGATTCAATTGGTGGCGGCGATTGGCATTGTCGGTCTCTTGATCTTCATCCTCGGGATATTGCCGCCTCAGGCGAATGGAAAACCGTTTGATGTGCTTGGCCTGGGACTTTACGGAACGTCTGGCGCAGTCACATGGTTTCTGAGCTGGCTGGCTGCGGCAGGGTTCGTTTTTTTTGCATGGAAGTTCGTGGCAAACAATACCGCTGGCCAGATGGCGCTGCATCCGCTGCTGTTGCGTGTCCCCGTGATTGGAAAGTGCATGCAATCGTTTGCCATCTCACGCTTTTCCTGGTGCTTCGCGTTGACGCAGCAGGCGGGCATGAGCATTCGTCCATCACTGGAATGCAGTCTGAAGGCAACCGCCAACGGAGCTTTCGTCGCGGCAGAACCATTGATCTGGCAGGAAATGAAAGAGGGCGAAACTCTGACGGACGCATTGACCTCGTCGCAGTTATTTCCCATGGAATACCTGCATGTGGTAGCGACAGCCGAAGAAACGGGTACGGTGCCCGAACAACTGGATCGACTCAGTCATCTGTTTGACGAGGAAGCCCGCCGCGCGATGAACCGCCTGACGGTCTTCTTTAGCGGAGCGATCTGGCTGGCGGTCATGATTCTCATCATCTTCTTCATCTTCCGGATCGCCATGATCTATGTCGGCACAATGAATGATGCCCTGAAAATGGTGAATTGACCCCTCGGCTGACATCCCCCCCCACTTGATACGCTCTTGTTCTCGTTAACGCTCTTGAATGAACCATGGCTGGAATTCAATGACTTTCGAACCTGACAAACGGCAGTTTTCTGCGGCAATGCCGGAACAACTGAACAAGACTCATTCCGACGGTCCGCTGGATATTCTCCGGAAGGACGTGCGCACCGGTGATGTGGGTCAGACCTTTGACGGCGGCGCAGGTCGAATCTTCCCCTGCGAATCCTGTGGCTCGGA
>JAYUVA010000900.1:0-3453 GCA_043754375.1 Candidatus Kuenenia sp.
ATGAAAATCCCAGCGTTCGTTGCGGCGATCCTGCGGTGCCTCGGCCCAGCCATGACGCCCGACGATATCGCCGCGACCATCACCGTTGATATCTCCAAACCCCACACCGTGGCCGGCAAGTTCCGAGGGAAATTCATGTCGAGTCCATTCAGGTGTTTCGCCCGGCTCAATATCCCACCATGCGGCGAATTTTGTTCCGTTGGGAAGTACATCCAGTCGTCCGTCGCCGTCGATATCGACAAGACGCCCGGTCTCCATCGCGCCCGGAGTTGCCGCGACGTGGCGTTCCCACGGGGCAGCAGCAGAAACATTCGCGCCGGGGTGTTGCACCCAATAGATCGATTCACTGCGATAATTGACACTAATGTAATCCAGCCGTCCGTCGCCGTTCACGTCGAACGCGAGATTCGAATAGTCGTCGAATCGTCCGCGAATCTCTTCGACATCCCGGAGGAAGTGTTTCTCCCACGTCGGAGCGGCATACCACCAACCACCGGACACGATGTCCAGCTGTCCGTCGGCGTTGACATCAAACACCGCACAGGCAGGAAACGTCGATGCGCCGTTTATGACGTGCCGCCGAAACACCATATCGTCCCCGCACGCGGTCATGTTCAGGACGCAGCATGCAAGACCAAGAAATGCAAATCGCAACACGTATGAGTCTCCGTCACTCTGGTGCTCTGTCAGTGATGAATTGATGGGTTGTGTGCCACTGGCTCTGCCAGTGTTTCATGCCGATGGAGAACACTGGAGCCAGTGGCACACATCAAGGCACGCATTGACAATGCACTAGCGGCATTCGGCGAATGCGGTTCGCGCAGATTGAATTCTGTCTGCGGGAAGTTCAACATCGTCCGGAAGGTAGCGAGCCTGTTCGTAGATTTCGGCAAGTGTCCGAACTGCGTTGCCCTGTTGCGGTGATTCTGCTGCAAGCCTTGTCGCAGCGGCGCGATGCGTCCACCAGGATTCAACCAGTTTCTTCGGATTCAACGCCAGTTCGTGAAACGCCGCGATGACGTCTTCCCGTGAGCGAATCTCGCTCGGTTGGTGGATTTGTTCGGGACCGGCGATTCCAGTTGCATCGGAGACCAGTTTCAGCAACGGTCGCCGCAGCATGAACCCTGCGACGGCCATGATTCCCAGGAGTCCCAGACCAACCAGAAAAAATGATCCGATCGCCAGCGGAGCATCGGCAGAAACAGAACCGCCGCCACCCGACGACGAGCGTGATGCAGCCGGTGCCGATGGTGCCTTGCTGAGATCTGACAGAAAATCCGACGCAGCGTCGTTCCACTTGTTGATGCGGGAATCAGAATCCGTGGGAGACTGCTGCCATGTCGAATTGCGAGGCTGCCGCGATTCTGCTGATCGCTCCTTAAACTTCGCATCTTTGATGAGTTCTTCCACTTCGTCTTCCATACCGAGCAGCCGATCGGTGAGCCAATTGTTATTTTGCAGACCTGCGCTGCCTGGACTTTTTGTCTGAGCGTCCTGACTGCTTCTGTTTCCAGGCTGGCTGGTATCCGTACCGGGCTGATTGGCAATCGACTCCTGTTTCGCTTGTTGCTGGGCTTTCCTCTGGGCTCGGGATTCGTCTTTGGCCTTTTCAATGATTTTATCGAGTGTGCCACGGACGCCCCGTTTTTGCAACTCGCTGCGAATATCGACCCCCGATTGCCCGGTTCCGGCGGCCGCATCCGGAATGCCACGTGGGGCCGAATCACGACGACCAGAATCACGGGGCGGTGATGATCCTGGACGTTCATTTGTTTTGGGTGATCTGGAGTTTCCAACGTCTTCTTTGGTGCGAGGAGCGGGAAATCCATCGCGGAGCTGTTCCTTCAGAAATTCAGAGACGGATGGCAACGATTCATCAGGTGAACGTGATCCGGAAGAATCCCGCGTCTGTTGTTCTGCCCGCTGATCAGAGCCGTCACCATTTCCGGTCGGCGACGCTGGATTTTCAGGGGTCGGTATTTCCACAGGGGGAAAAACCTCGCCCTGTTCTGATGTCCTCGGTCCATGGTTGATCGGTGGTTCAACAGGCGTTGCACGATCGGGACGTCGAATAATACGTTTCCCAGGTTCCGGTGCTGAGGCACTTCCTTCATTCCCTGTACGAGGCGACGGCATACCCGGACGAACTTCCGGCAGCCGTGCATCGTGAGGCTCAGGACCACTCGTTCCACCGTTGGATGGCTGCTGGTTCTGCTGAGAGTCCTTGTATCGTTGCAGCAGGTCCTGAAATGCCTGCAACGATGGTTGCCGCGTTTCATTGTTGCCAACTGCATCGTCGCTGGGTTCGCCCTCGCCACGCTCAACGCGTGTGCGACCACCGTCAGCGCGAGGCTGAGTGGCGCGAGGCAGTCGTTCGTCAACGCGGCTGCGCTGCGGGGGCGTCTGCGGCGACCGATCGTCGCGATCCGGGGGCGCATCGACAAGCGGACGATTGTCAGCAGACTCCGGCGACTTCTTCTTTCCACCCTGAGCAATCTCCGACAGCTTCTGCATGGCATCCTTGAGCGACTCCCAGGATTGTTCGCCCGGCTGCGTCAGTGGTCCTGGCTGTTGCGTCGTTGGCCGCTCCGCCTCTGTTGGGGATTGTTCCGGTCGCCCTGGAATCGGTGGCAACTGTGACTGAGAAGCTCCACCGTCATTCTTCGGCAGAAGACCATCCTTCGAAAACTGCTCCAGCATCTTCTTCAATTGCTGTTGCATGGCAGGGTTCGACATTGCTTCATCCAACTGCTCCTGCGGGATCGAATCCAGATCAGGTGGCTTGACTCCGGGTGGCAACTGGTCCTGCAACTTCTTCAACGCCTGTTGCAACTGTTCCAACTGCTTGTGGTCGATCTCTGGAGTATCCTCAGAAGTAGCGACCAACGACCGCAGTCTCTGCAGCAGCTGCATTTGAGTCTGTACATCTGACAGTCTGCCTTCAGGTAAAGGAAGAATCCGCTGAGATGAGTTATCCACCGGCACCTGTTGTGCTTCTGCCGCACCGCTGCCGCACAACAGTGTCAACAGCAGGCCAGGAATGCAGGCACAAACTGGATTCCGCATCGCAACAATTCCTGGAATGACTTTTCTGGCTGTCCATCGATTTCTGTTGAGCCAGGTTTATCGGTGGGAAGGCAAGGCTGGCATCTTCGTTTAACCGCGTGGGCAACGCCCCGCGCGTGGCAATCCATCCCGCGGGACTCTGCTCGCGCGGCCCGCCTGGCACGCGGTTAAGCGAGCCAATGCCAACGGCGTGCGATATAACGACATCGTATTGTAGCACTTGCACGACGTCGTTGAAGCGGACATTTCCTCAAGGTGGAAATGATACGGAATTAGTCACCGCGCAAAAAAAAGGGGCAAAACGCTGCCTCCGCACGCACCCGAATACCGTGACCGCAGGGATGCTTCCTCTCGGACCTGACCCGGTTAGGCTGGACCCGCCGCGAT
>JAYUVA010000901.1:0-5786 GCA_043754375.1 Candidatus Kuenenia sp.
CATCGGAGCGATGGACGACGCACAGAAGGTTCTGGACGCCATCGTTCGGTTTGCCCCGGATGACTTTCGCGCCGGTTGAATCAAGGCGGACCTCAGCGAGCGTCGCACAGGCCTCGTCGTACCGTCGAAGTCGAATCAGGCACTCCCCTTTGCGGAGCTGGCAATACGCCAGGAATTTCGGATCCAGCTTTGCTCGATCAATCGCAGCATTCCATTGAATCAGCGCTTCATCATAGAGTTCAAAGTCATGCAGAATCATGGCCTTGAATCGATAGGCGCGAAAGTCATCCGGGGCAAACCGAACGATGGCGTCCAGAACCTTCTGTGCGTCGTCCATCGCTCCGATGTCATAGTATGCGGAAGCCAGAAAACGATGAGCTTCGTCGTGTTCAGCATCGAGTGCCACAGCTTTTTTCAGAACTGCGATCGATTCACGGTACCGCTGCAGAAGGTACAGAGTGCGTCCGGCGCCGACCAGAGCCGGAAGTGCTATTTCGGGACTGTCCGTCGCCCGTCTGAAACTCCTTAACGCGGATTCAAAGTGACCGTCCGCCGCCAGTCTCAAGCCAAGCAACAAGGCCGTATGAGACTCGAATTCCGGACGAGTCGCCAGTTCACGGGTGATGGCTGTGACTGTGGGCCAATCTTCAGAACGAGCAGCTTCGACAGCCTGTTCAAAGCGCTGTTGCGGGTCAGCGCGGTACTCTCCTCGCACCATCCATACGGTAGTCGCTGCTGTAATCAGAATTGTCAGAGCAGTGCCTGTGGCGATGATGCGTCGACTGTTCATGGCAGCGGATGAGTCCGAAATTTGTGGATGCGGCCCAAACCGCAAATTAGCCGTCACGCTCCGCCGTGACGAGCCATGAACAAGGCCACATGAATAAATATCCCGCGATGTTTGTCCTTCAGCCCCACCCAACGAGGCTGATCGTGAAACTCTGCCTCGGTTGATGAGGATCGACTGACAGATGCTCATCACGGCGGAGCGTGATGGCTACTTTGGGGTGCGGGCGAAGCCCGCCCTGGGTTTTCGGTGGCTGAGAGTTTATGCTGGATTTTTCTTCTTTCTCACGACTGTTTCTGGGACTTGATCTTGGCGGCACAAATGTGAAAGCCGGGGTGGTCGATGACAATGGTTCCGTGATTTCTTCACGCAGCGTGCCGACCGAAGCGATTCAGGGGCCGGATGTCGGCGTTGCGAATATTGTGAATGCAGGGCGTCAGGCAGTCGCAGCCGCAGGAATCCCGATGGATCGCATCGTTGCCGTTGGTCTCGCAACTCCTGGCACGATGGACATTCCCAACGGGATGCTGCTGGAACCACCCAACCTGCCGGGATGGACGAATTATCCGATCCGTGATCGAGTTGCTGCACAACTCAAACGACCGACTATTCTGCAGAATGATGCGAATGCGGCAGCGTATGGCGAATACTGGGCTGGTTCCGCAAAAAACGTACGCAGTCTGTTGTTTTACACGCTGGGTACGGGGCTTGGCGGCGGCGTAATCGTGGATGATCACATTATCGAGGGCGAGCATTCTCACGGATCTGAACTCGGACATGTGATTCTTGAAATGGACAACGGCCGGCTGTGCACGTCCGGTCAGTACGGCACCGCCGAAGCCTATGTGAGCGCGACAGCTCTGCTGAAACGCTTTCGCGACGCGTTGGACAAAAACGCGGTGACTTCAGTACGAAATCGGATGGACCATGGCGAAGAACTGACGCCGTTGATCATCTCGGAAGAAGCAGAACGTGGCGACGCTCTTTCCGCCGAACTCATCATGGAGATGGCTCGATATCTCGGAGCCACTATTACGACGGCGGTGCATGTCATCGACCCGGCAATGGTCCTGTTGGGCGGCGCGATGACGTTCGGACGAAACGACACGGCTGTGGGCCGTGAATTCCTGAACCGCGTGCGTCAGGAATTCCGAAAAAGAACATTTGCCACGCTCGCCGAGAAAGTCCGCATCGAATACGCCGAACTCGGCGGCGACGCTGGCTTCATCGGTGCGGCCGGCTGTGCCCGTCGCGCCGTGGATCTCGGATTATTGAAGGAATAAGCACTACATGGCGGCACGCCGCGCGGGATGTGATTTCTCGATATGCTCCGAACCACAACCGCCTGCCGTTGGCAACATCTTACCGGGGCTGCAGAGTTGTTTCGGATTGAAAATATCCCGGATCTCGGTCATCACCAGCAGATCCGTCGCGGTGAACAGTCGATTCATCAGGCTGATCTTTTCCACGCCGATTCCATGTTCACCCGTCACGCTGCCGCCAAGATCGATGCAGCGATTCAGGATTTCATCGCTGGCCAGCATGACTCGTCGCACCTGATCCGCATCGCGTTCATCGAACAGCAGGATCGGGTGAATGTTGCCGTCCCCGGCATGAAACACATTCACAATCCGCAGACTGTGCCGCTGGCTGACTTCGATGATAAACTGCAGAATCTGCGGCAGCTGCGTGCGTGGCACTACGCCGTCCTGTGTGCAATAGCTGGGGCTAAGTCTTCCTATCGCTCCAAATGCCTGCTTGCGACATTTCCAGAGCAGCAGTCGTTCTTCTTCGGTCTTTGACTGCCGTACTTCTCGCGCACCTGTTTCCATGCACAAGTCTGTGATCACCCGAGCTTCATCATCGACAACACATTCCAGACCATCCACTTCGATCAGCAGCACCGCACCGGCATCAAGCGGAAAGCCGAACTGAAATGCAGCTTCCACTGCCGAGACAATCCCCTGATCCATCATTTCGAGTGCCGCAGGAATGATGCCGGCACCAATGATACGGCTGATGGCCTGAGTCGCTTCATCAACCGTGTCGAAGATACCCAACATCGTGCGATGTGCCGCCGGATCGCGGGTGATTCTCACCCAGACCTTTGTGACGACGCCAAACGTGCCTTCGCTTCCGACAAACAGTCCCGTCAGATCAAAGTCGCTGCCTCGTCCGCACGGGCCGCCGAACTGTACAAGTTCACCTTCCGGTGAAACGAACTCCACGCCCAGCACATGGTTGACCGTGACGCCATATTTCAACGTGTGCGGCCCGCCTGAATTGGTGGCGATATTGCCGCCGATCGTGCAGGCTCCCTGGCTGCTGGGATCTGGAGCGTAATGAAATCCACTGCCAGCCAGCGCGCGAGTCAGTCGCACATTGACCACACCCGGTTCGACGACTGCGTATCTGTCTCGAAGATTGATCTCCAGAATCCTGCTCATTCGCGTGAGCGCAATCATGACGCCCCCACCCACCGGAAGACATCCACCGGCCAGACTTGTCCCGGCACCACGCGGAACAAACGGAACTGCAGCTGCAACGCATTCGCGAACAATCTGCCGGGTTTCTTCGGCCGATTGAGGAAACACGACGACGTCCGGAGTTGTCTTTTCGACAACGTAACCATCACACTCATAGACGAGCAATTCGTCGGCAGCGCTCAGCAGCCGATCAGGTCCGACAATCGCTGCCAGACGCTTAAGAAAGTCGGGCGTCACGGCAGCGTCAGAGATTGAAGGTGAATGGGCTGAAGGAATCATGGTGCGACTGAGTATAGCCGCATCTCATGAGTTCGAAAAGTGCCTCAACACGCGAGACACGGGGACCGTCGGTTTAGTCTTTGCGCGATCATGAGTGAGAAAATTGGCGAGCGGCATGCGTCAGCTTGCCGGTACAAGAACGAGGTTCCGGAGGGCTCACGCCCAATGGCACTCAGTTTGATGCTGGACTCACTAACCCGAAGCGTCAGCGAGGGAATTCTTGGTGAAAATAAACAGCCAACGCCCCTCGCTATACCTCACGGGGCCACGAATGACACATTTTCGAGATTCTGGAAAGCGACAGATCCTGGGGGGCGTTCAGGCTGTCCGTGACTTATTTCCGTGCGATTCATTCGGTTGTCCCCATTCGGTTGTCTCCCTGCGTCGCATGAAATCGACAACCGAATGGGGACAACCGAATGGACAAAATAGCAGGAAACACGTCCGTACAAAAACCGGGTGCGCTACTGCACGCGGTTGGCATTGGCTCGTTGAACCCCGTGTGCAGCGGGCCGCGATTGTTCTATTTGAAATTTCGTATTTGAGATTTGAAATACGAAGCGCGGGGCGTTGCCGTTAAACGATTAAAACGACCGACTCGATGCCAAGGCAAAGACTATTGTTGAACAGCTACACCAGTTCCGAGATCGGCTTGCCGGTCTCGATCATGTATGTCGGACGACCGGCCTGATTTGTGAACTGAATTCTGCGATCCAGATCGAGGACATGAAACACGGTCGCCATCAGATCCTGCGGTGTGATTGGAGTCGACTTCGGAACGTCAGCCTTTTCAGCCGATTCACCCACAACCTGCCCCATTTTCAAGCCGCCTCCAGCGAGCGCCAGCGTACTCAGCGGAGCCCAGTGATCGCGACCGGACGATCCATTGATCTTTGGAGTTCTGCCAAATTCACCACTGATCACCAGCAGCACGCTTTCCATCAGCCCACGCTGATCGAGATCTTCCACAAGAGCCGACACCGCGCGATCGATTTCCGGTCCACGCATGTCCATCTCCTGTTTGATATTGCTGTGCATATCCCAGCCGCCATGCGAAAGGGTGACAAAACCGCAGCCGGCTTCGCACAATCGGCGAGCCTGCAAAAGCTGTTCGCCAAGTCCCTTGCCGTAGCGATCAACCACGCGAGGATCTTCATACTTCAGATCAAACGCCTGCTGCGAACGGCTGAGAATCAGGCTGAATGCCTGTTCCTCGAAGGAATCCAGTCCAACCATCAAACCCTTGCGATCAATCTCTCGCTTTACGTTGTCAATGCCGTCCAGCATCGCGCGACGGTTGGACAAGCGAGACTGTTCGATCGACAACGACATATTTCGACGAGCTTCACCGCCCGGATCGAATGGACCATAGGCTGTCCCCAAAAATGCAGGTCCGTCGGCGTAGATTCCGCCAAGCCGGACGTAGGTCGGGATCCCGGAGTTCGCATTGTTGGTGCCACGAATCCGCGACACCATGGAACCCACGAACGGTCGATCAGCCACCGCACCATTGTCCGCAAGTCGGTTGTCGTAACCTGTCATCACATAATGCGTGCCACCCGAATGGCCGCTGTTTGTATGCGCGAATGAACGCACAAATGCCATCCGATCAGCGACCTGCCCGATTCGTGCAAAATTCCCCCCCAGCGTGACGCCCGGAAGGACCGTCTTCACTTCGCCCGTTACGCTGCGGTATTCTGATGGTGCTGTCATCTTTGGGTCGAAGGTCTCGACCTGCGTCGGCCCGCCACTGAGCCACAACCAGATAACCGATTTGTCGCTTCCTGACACTCCGCTCGCGGCGGCGGCGGCCCGCCCTTGCAGCACCTGCGTCAGACTGATCCCACTCAACCCAAGTCCACCGACTCGCAGAAAATCTCGTCGGGATCTGCCTGAACAATTTCGCCGTGATGGTCCGTAATGAAAATCGATCATCGAGGATAACCTTGAGAGCGGGAAGCGAGGAAAACCGGGGCGGGGAGAATCGTTGTTGGGAGTAACTTTCTGGGACTCCGTCTGAGTAACGCTGGTTTTGTGAGCGGCAAGGCGCTAGCGGGTTGTTGATTTAGGGACGATTAGGAGTGTTTTCGTTTAACCCGATGCCAGAGGCGAGGCATTTCGAAGGGATTCCTCCTCGTTGGGTCGGGTTAAACCAGTAAATCAACAGACCGCTAGCTGCGGGTAATTCGCCCGTAAAAACCGGCGGCCAATGCCTTGCCGCTCACAAGAACTGC
>JAYUVA010000902.1:0-4062 GCA_043754375.1 Candidatus Kuenenia sp.
GGAGCAGGAAGTCGCACGTTCAAATCGTGTCGCCCCGATTTTTCTAAACCTTTGCTGTGACTCAACTTGAGTCAACCTGCCGGAAACGGCAGTGCGGCGAAAACGTGGGATTTACCACGTTTCTACCACATTTCCCTTTGGGAAACCGTTGGAGCCGCGCAATGTCACGTCAGCGAAAGTCCCCCGCGTATCTGCTTCATCAAGCAACCGGGCAAGCCAGAGTCCGGATCAACGGCAAGGATATTTACCTTGGACCGTTTGGCAGTCCGGAGTCCAAAGAACGATATCGCGAAGTTCTTCAGGAATGGGGATGCGGAGAGAAACTCGTCGTCGCAGTAAGCGTTGGAGTGTTGTGCCTGCGTTACTTGGAGTATGCAAGAGGCTACTACCAGAAGAACGGTCGGCAGACGTCAGAAGTTTCCGCGATCCAGGTTGCAATGCGATTTCTTACCGGCAGTCCCCGGTTCAAGAACATGCCGGTCCGCGATTTTAAGACAGCAGCGCTGCTCGAAGTGAGGGAAGCGATGGTTAAGAAGGAGTTTGTTCGAAAAAGCATCAACTGCCATGTGAATCGAGTTCGACGAATGTTTGCCTGGGGTGTGGAACACGAGTTGGTCAAGCCGGAGCACCTCATCGTTCTCAAAACCGTCGCTGGCCTCAAGCAAGGTCGTTCGCGGACCGTTGAGTCTGAACCGGTCGGGCCGGTGAGTCAGGCACATGTTGATGCTTCAAAGGAATACTTGCGCCCCGTGGTCTGGGGAATGATTCAGTTGCAACTGCTGACCGGAATGCGTCCCGGTGAAGTACGCACAATGCGGCTCACTGATATCGATCGGAGCGGGGACGTGTGGGAGTATGTTCCATCTGAGCACAAAACGCAGCATCGTGGGAAGCATCGTGGGAAGCAACGTCGGATCTACGTTGGACCGGAAGGCCAAAAGATTCTTCAGCCGTTTCTAAAGGCAGATCAGTCCAGGTACTTGTTCGAGTCGAAGACCGGACGGTGTTACGGTAAAGACAGCTACATCAAAGCCGTATCGAGAGCGTGCGTTAATGCAAAGGTTCCCGTCTGGTCCCCGAATCAGTTGCGGCACACCGCAGCAACGGAAATCCGAAGACAGTTCGGTCTTGAAGCCAGCCGGACGATTCTCGGCCACGCATCGTCAGACGTGACTCAAATCTATGCGGAACGAGACTTTGAAGCCGCTCGAAGCGTAATTCGAAGAATCGGATGAGCAAGCCAGAAGCGAATGTCGTATAAGACTGGTACGGGATAGGTTCAGAGTAATTGACTGAACTGACAAAGCGGAAATCCAGAAACCGCTTTCCCATTTTTTAACCTCTGGGAGAGCATCTATCTGGATTGCTCCCATGACTCAAAGTCCGTCGTACGGCAGCACTGTTGATTCGTTCCTTGGTCTGTTCGACCTTTGTTCCACAACTGTGGCGTGGCCCGAAGCAATCGCCGGGTGTGTTGTTGAAGCAGGACCATCGCCGTTTTCGCCGGAAGCTATTTGTAATAGGGTGTTTGCCTTGGCATGGAATGCACCAACTGCCTTGACCCGCTTCACGACCTTTGTGTTGGAGCACCACACGGAGCTGGCGGCATACGAAACATTGCCGGTTTCAAATGCGGAAGACTGGATCTGTGATGCGATTTGCCACTTGAATGTAACGCCGGAAAACCTGGAGGCAGTAGTTGAACGCCTGCAAATGATCTGGAATCGTTTTGGCGGCTTCAGAGGTGCGTTTGGAGATTTGCTGAATCTTGTGGTCGCTGCAGTGAATGCTGTTGGTCCTTCAGGCTATTCGGAATGTCGAGAATTGACTCAGTATTTGTCTGACGCAGATTCCTGCCGAATCGTGAATGAGATGGTGGCCCGCCTGCAACCGAGCATCGACGCCGGTAAGGTTGATTTCGATTTAATGGCATATGCTCATCGTGATCTTCCCGGAGCCGTCACCCTGTGCTACCTCTGGCAAATGCAATGGCTGACACGTGCTGAGATCGCATTTCCGTCCGATGAGGATATCGCTGCATTTTCCGAACTACGTGGCTTCAGAACGCCAGTTCAGGAGTCTGCCGCATTTCGAACGTTGGGGTTCTGGTTGCAGGTAGATGTAGCGTACAAGGGCCGACTGCAGGAGAAACTGTCAAACGCAAAACATCCGTTCGCGGAATACATGGCAAAGCCATCGCATTCGCGTCGTGATTCGCATTCCTGTGACATCGTCGAAATCAACGCAGAAGGTGCGTTCGTGGGAATTGTTGGCGTTCGAGGGAACGAAATCACCGCGAACCGCAACTCAGTGCCGACAGCGGCAATGCACATGGAAACAGGAATCGGGGCGATATCGCGGGGCGTTGCCGAAGGCGAACAGAAAGACGCAAAACCAAAAGATTTTGATCCTTCGAAAGCAGGAACAATTCCATTTGGTCTTCAATATGATCGCAAACACTTCGACCTTACGCGGCAGGGGCGTCTATACGAAGGTTTGGAACAGAGGCTAACGCAGCGAGAACATGAAATATTTGTGCTAATCTTAGACGCGCAAGATTGCAAAATTGAGGTACGTGCAATGAAGGGGAACTTTCTGGGTACAGGGAATGACCTATCAGAGGGGAAGCGAAAGTTGAATGAAAAGCTATCCGTATTTGACCTGAGAATTCCCGATGTGCGAACGGAAAAGGTGTATCGAATCGTCGATGACTCGGCTATCCCACACAGTTCGTGAACAATCCTCAATGTGGTGATGGTTTGGCTTCTGTGAAATCCCATCTCGACGTTTCCGACTGCGGGAACAAAGACCGTTTCAAAGTCGAGACAAAGGGAAACACAAATGAACAAACCAGAGGCTACCGTTGCACGCACGATTTTCGGAGAGGAGTTAGTCGATCTCTCAACCGCAAGAAGGAAGCTGATTCCACGACGCCCCGATGGCAAACCGATTGCCCCATCGACCTTGACAAGATGGTACTCGAAAGGGATCAGCGGTTTTCGCCTGGAGGTGACCTACTGCGGCGCAACTCCAATGACATCCGTCGAAGCCATTCAAAGGTTCTTTCGTGCTGTCACGGCGGCCCGATTGGCAAAGGTACGCACCGACGATGCACCCCAGTTACTGACGGCAACTGACGCAGACCTCGCAGCAGCGGGGTTGCTGTCATGATTACCAACTCAGAAAATCTAAAAACAGAACATGTTCCGTTTCTCGACGAAGAGCAGCGAGTTCGAAAGACAATAAAAGTCTATCCGTCGCCAGAAAACGACTCAATCTACAACCCAGTCGATGTGACGGACTCCCGTTTCATCGCGCTTGTCGAAAGCGTCAGAGTGCATGGCATTCTTGAACCGATCGTGATAACAGTGGATGGAGATATCGTAAGCGGTCATCGTCGTCACAAGGCAGCCGAGATTGCTGGATTGATTTCCGTCCCAGTTAGAATCCTACGAAATGTACGTCGATCGAATAAGGACTTGTTCATCAATTGGCTTGTCCGCTTCAACGACGTCCAAAGAGAGAAGACTGACGCGGAATGTCTTCGCGAGTTGGTGGTTTCAGTTGACAAGGAGGAAGCGTATCAAAATCTGGTGCAGTATCGGGCAAAACGGACTATCATCCGTGCTCAGACAATTGAACTGAACGACGAGCGCGTACGATCCGAAATCAGCAAGGCCAGACTTCTCATGTGGAACTGGTTGTGGAAAAGCTTTCTGCGCAGCCAGTGCTCAAGCCTGTGGCAGCACGGTACACGATCCCGATGACAATCAGCCGCGGTTACTGTTCGTTGCCGCCAAGGGCGGCGATCGCTGAACGATTCCGGATGAGTGGCCGAAATAATCTTGTCTTGGTTGTTGCGAGTGACTTCGATGCGGATGGTGAAAGTATCTGCGAGAGCTTCGTACGATCATTGCGAGACGACTTCTATCTCGGTGAACAAGTCTCAGCCGTGAAAGCTGGAATTGCTGATTGCGAAACGCGATCTGCGTCTGCCGAAGCTGATCAAACACATGTCGAGCTTCGAGGGACTGATCATCGACGACCTTGGTTACGTCCAGC
>JAYUVA010000903.1:0-6081 GCA_043754375.1 Candidatus Kuenenia sp.
CGGTGCAGCAGCATATTCATTTTGACGACTGATCCTTCGTCGGTCGGAATCGGGGTCCATGATTCACCCAGCAGTCGAGCAAAGGTTTTTGGCCCCGCATTGACGAACACCTGCACGGCGTCCACGGCATGTTCTGTTTGATCGACCGTATAGGAAACCGTGTGGCAGATCGGACCGCACTCCACATGCGTGACGGGCGAACTGGTCAGGAAATTCACTCCGAGTGCGTGGCAGCGACTGCTCAATGCATCGACCAGAGATTTCATGCCGCCGACAGGCACGCGCCATTCGCCGGTTTCGTTACCAATGACGTGATACAGGAAGCAACGATTCTGCAGGAGCGACGCATCGTGGGGCTGAGTAAAGACGCCGATCTTCGCATCTGTCAGCAGCAGACCGCGAAGTACATCATGCTCAGCGAGCTGTTCGATCACTTCGCCAAGCGGACGTTCGACGAACGCATGCCATGCCGCCCTTTCGTCGTCGGTTTGCAACGCGGATCGAAAGGACTCACGGCTGCGCAACGGCTGCAGCAGCGATGGCCAGGCCACGCGGGCAATTGCGGATTCCAGTCCGAGCAGTCGTGCGTATCCGTTCCACGCGCTGTCGCTTCCGGTCATCTCGCGCATCGATTCACGAGACCGATTCTCATCAACATTGGACATCACAAGGCCGCGATGCGTTCCACTGGCATCTGTGTATGGCGTAAAAGATGCTGTACGGCGTCGCCGGGTTTCGAACTTAAGGCCGAGTTCATCGACAATCAACGGCGGCAGCAGCGATACGAGATACGCATAGCGGGACAACAAGGCGTCATAGTCCGGAAACACCTGCTGTGAAGCCGTCGCTCCACCGAGGTAGTCGTTACGTTCCAGCACCAGCACTGACAACCCGGCTTTCGCCAGATACGCTGCAGCCACCAGTCCATTATGACCACTTCCCACAATCACCGCGTCGTAGCGAGTTTGAACTTTCATCACTGCGTCACTTCAATTAACTGATCCACCGGACCACCGGGCAGTTCCTGCATGGACCCACCAGGCCAGTGGATCTTGAGGGATTGATATGTGTTGAATTTGCCAAGTCCGAATGTGACGGGCAGTTCCACCTGAGACTGATAGCTGCGGGTAGGCATGACTGTGCGGCTGAGAATTGTGCCGTCGGGCAACGTTAAATCGACTTGAGCGGCGATTGCATCTTTGTTGCAGTTGGTGCCCTTCAGACGGACTCGAAGCCAGTGATTTCCGGTCTGTTGATCGTTGCGTAACAGGCGCGGACGGCCACCGGAAGAAAACAGCATCAGATCAAGGTCACCGTCTGCGTCGATATCTGCCATTGAGGCACCTCGACCAACCATGCGTTTTACGAAATCGGCACTGGTTTTTGCTTCCGGGAGCATGACAAATTCGCTCTCAGAATCAGAGCCGCAATTCCACAGCAGGTGGGGTGCCTGCTCATAATGCTGACTCGCCTGAACGACATGAATGTCCTCTTCAAGGTGGCCGTTGTTTTCAAACAGGTCAACTCTCCCGTCAAGATCAGCATCAAGAAACAACACGCCGAATTTCAGGTCGGTTCGCGTCAGCGGCCCAAGGCCGTTTGAAACCGCTTCATCGCGGAACACAGGAATCGGCGCTCCGGGAGTCTGACAAACATACAATGCCGTCATTTCGGTCGCGAAGTTGCCGATCACGATTCCGACGGCATTGGTGTTTCGGAAACAGGCGAAGTCGATCCCCATCGCACCGCGTGCTGCGCCGCTGTTGTCAAAAGCGACACCCGATGTTGCAGCGCTCTCGATAAATGTACCGCCGGGCTGATTGACCAACAGCAGGTTTTGAACGGTGTCGTTTGCCACGACGATATCAGAAAGTCCGTCACTGTTGACGTCGGCAAATGTCACGCCGAGAGATTTTGAAGCCGGAACTCCAGTATTCGGATCGCGAATCTGAACGCCCGCCTGTTCGGAAGCGTCGGTGAATTTTCCATCGCCTTCATTGCGGTACAAATACGGAAACGCACCCTTGAAGTCCGTCGGTCTGCCGTAGGCTCGCAGTGTTCCGTTGAGGGTGAATTCCATCGACGCATCGATTTCGCGTGACCATTCGATGTAGTTACAGACGAACAGGTCAAGGTCACCATCAAGATCGTAGTCGAACCAGCCGCAACTGCTGCTCCAGGATTGTTCGCCGCCTGCGACTCCGGCGCGCGACGTGATGTCGATAAATTTGCTGCCGCCTTCATTTTGAAACAGGTGATTTGAGCCGACGCAACTGACAAAAACATCGACGTCGCCATCGTTGTCGAAATCGCCACAAGCAACTCCCATGCCATACATGGGAACGTCGAGCCCGGAACCATCGGTGACGTTTGTGAACCTGCCATGTCCATCGTTCGCGTAAAGGGCGGACGTCGGCAATTTTGCAGGTTTCTCTGTCGCCCAGGGCCAGACATTGGAGTTAATGCACAGCAGGTCCTGATCACCGTCGTTGTCGAAGTCCAGAAACGCGCCACCACCGCCCATGGTTTCCGGCAGTAACTTTTCTCCTTCTGCTCCGTTTTCGTGAATGAAGTCGATGCCGGCAACATTCGTAATTTCTTCGAAAGGGATCTCCGGAATCACCATTGTCGGTGTGGCACGAGCGACCGGCAGTGCAGTCGGCCCCCCGGTTGTTGCGACTTTTTCCGGCGTTGGACGAGTGGCCAACCAGATCGAGACGCCGGCGACCGCCAGCAGGATAATACCCGCCACCGACCAGCGCAAGGCGAAGCCAACGACATCGTCATTCTGAATTTCATCAGGATCGGGTTGATTTGATCTGGTGTTCATGTTCAATTGCTTTCGGAACCTGGCGCTCGCCTCAAGGCTGGGTTGCTGAGGTCGCGGCTGGTTTTTCCCGTTGCAAATCGTAAATCACGAGTGCCTCAGATGCAAAGTCTGCTGCCGGATACTTCTGTCGGGCGGCACTCACTGCCTGACCTCGCGCCGTATCATCCGGCTTGTACTTCGCGTGCAAAGCCTGATGCTCAGCCCCCTTTTCCCGGTTGCCTAACTGCGAATACAGCTGGCTTAAGTTGTAATGGGCATCGACGTTCTCAGAATCAATCGCCAGTGTTTTTCGGAAGACCTCCACCGCTTCCTCCAACCGCGCTCTGCGTTCATCAGCACGGGACTCGGAGCGGATCTGCAGGGCTCGGTCAAAAATGGTCTGCCCGAGCAGATTGATGACTTCATAGTCTTTACTGAAGTCAAACTTTCGAGCCACCGTATCTTCCGTGCGATACTCCAGCACTTGTCGGAAATTCTTCTCCGCATCTTCCAGACGATCCTGTTGCCGATTGATGACGCCGCTCAACCATGCCATCGTCCATGGTGGTGCAGTGTTGTCCTTCTCTTTGAATTCGGCCGCCCGCGTAATCGCGGCCGCAGCTTCGTCCAGCTGTCCGGGACCTGCTTCGGCCACAAGCACTCGCGCCAGATTCAGCGGACCGTCGAAGCGTTTCAGTTTCTCCAGTTCCGTGAACGCGGCAGCTGCCTGCTTCAATTCTGCTTTGCCCTTGAGCAGCATTCCGATGCCATAGTCATTCCATCGCTGCCATTGCGCCACATCACGTTCAGGGTTTGCAATTTCTGCCGTGACGCCTTCAACCGGGAATGTGACCTGGTCCTCAGCCAGCAGCATGATGGGCAACTCATTGCGGTATTTCTGACCATCCTGGTGACCGCGAATCGGCCGCCCGAGCGCGGCCATCTTCTGATCAACAAACTCCATAAACGTGGAATCGAACTTGCGATACAGCAACCGCAGCTTGACGCTGACAGGAGCAGTAACTTCGTCCGGCATCGTGAAACTGTAGTGCACTGTCTGACCAGCTCCGGGCGGTATCTGGTGCATATAAAGGGCCGTGAAGATATCCTGAGCATTACGGCGATCGATGCGATTGCCATCCTTGTCCAGCATGAAGTTGTTGACAAAATGTGACCATGGATCAACGCTGTTGTCGTCCTGCATCATTCCACTGGCACCGATCTTCTGATCACCCGACGTGACGGAAACCTCCAGCCAGATTTCATTCGAATCCGTGGTGCCCTGTGTAAAGTGATGTCCCATTTTTACGGTGCGAATCACAGTCTCCAGCAGATACTTATTCCCTGGCTTCAGCGTCGGAACGTCTGGTCGTAACGGTGCCGTGAGCTGGCCATCAACGGTACCGCCTTCACGAACTCCAAAGACATCGACACGCATGATGCCCTTCATGAATTCTTTGTGGGCGTCGATTGCGGAATCGTTATCGGTGAGCCAGTTGATTCCGGTGTTTGCCGACGGGAAAAAGTGATCGTGCGTTTTTAGTTTGCCGGTATCGTCAAAATACTTCGCTCCGAAATCGCCGGATTCTTTGAGCGGCATGTGGCACGTATTGCATTCCGTCCGGGCCTTCGGAGGATAATAAAAGCTGCGAGCCCCATGTCCTGAGACACCGCTCAGGAGCCAGCTGTCGTAGTGGTTCTGCCCGCGCAGCCATTCCTTGTAATGATTGAGCGTAAATGGCAGATTGACTTTGTGACATGTGCTGCAGAATTCTGCCGTCTTGTGCAGCGGCTTCAGGAACGTCTTCTTGTGGAATGACGGCTTTGCCTTGACCAACTGGTTATTCACCCACTGCAGCAAGTCGTTTTTGCTGGTGGCGAACGGATAATGGATGGGTTCTTCGATTGTATAGTCTGCGTTGCCCTGAGTGCTGTTGACATTCGTAATGGCATGGCACACTGTACAAGTGATACCTGCCTGCGAGGTGGGATGTTTGAGCATGTCAAATTCCGGATCGTCGAAGGCTCCGCTGAAGAATGGCACCGGGTCATGGCATCCGGCGCAGAACCGCGAGCCCTGCACGTTGCCATCGCGTTTCATGCCGACTTCGCGAGTTTCTGCCACGCTGGCAAGGTACGCTGAATTGTTGAACGAACTGAAGTGATGCGCGCTCTTCGCCCAGTCGTCGTGAGCGTCCTTGTGGCACTTCAGGCAATAGTCGTTCATATCCAGCACTTCGGCGGAAATGAAATTGCCTGTGGCTGTCCGGGCGAGTGAAGGTTCGAAGTACTGGACGCCTTCTTTAGGCCCGACCGTGTTCCAGTCACGCGGATCGCGGGCCTGCATCATGATCATGCCGATGGCTGTTGCTCCCGCGAGGCCGGCCCAGACCAACCCCTGTTTCCAGCGCATCTTCGGGCCGACCAGACGATGCATGAAATACAGCCAACCGCCGATGACGGGTCCACCAACGTGCGCCCAGTAGATCACGCTGCGGGCGGCGGGGCTCTTCAGATCAATCAGCCCTTCGATGCGCATCAGCAAAAAACCGGACACCAACAACAGGATGCAGACTGCGAACAGAACATATCCAATCATCACCGTGCGGCGGATCTTGCGGTCCTTCGTGTTCCGCATATGGATCAGACCGAATACAATGAACGGCAGCACGATCAGCAGCCCGACGACAATATGGACCAGAAACATACACAGATAAAAGTAATCCTGGTACGTCTGTTTCGTCCACCACTCCATAAACGTCACGCCCGCGAGATACACACTGTTGGCTCCGATCACAGCCAGCAGAGTCAGCACAACGTTAAACACAATTCGCAGTTTTGGCCCGATGGCTTTCCGCACGATCTTTCTGGGCGTATCGGCAACAGCGGGGCCGTGAGCAACTTCTGACATGGCGACGATCACTTTCTGAACGAGCGATCAAGACCAGACTGACTGGTCGGCGAGCGCTGGAGAATGCCATAAAATGCTGAAGCAGGAAAACAGTCAGCAATCCGGAGACGCAGAATTTGTCGGCTCTCAGCCAACAAGTTCCGGAGGCATTTCGATCAGCAACGGAAATCCACGCAGCGCGCGCGCGACGTCTTTGATGTCTCGACGATGAGACACATCTGATGGCGGTTCAACGGTTAGTTGACCACAGATCAGACGATCCCGGTGTCCACCTGCAACAGTTGCCGGGGGTACGACAGGCAGCGAGGGTGTCGGATTCCGGCGACAATCGGGCCCACTGCACGGGAGAGGCTGCACGGGA
>JAYUVA010000904.1:0-3994 GCA_043754375.1 Candidatus Kuenenia sp.
GAAGTAACCTTCCAGCAGCGCTGCTATGGCCAGCATCGCACCAGCGCCCAGCGCCAGTTTCAAAGATTCCAGGCCATGGTGTCGCAATGAATCCATGCGGGTGCGTTGCCCCGGAAACAGGATACCGTGCGCCAGCACAAAGCCACCGCCGCCGGAAATCACGATCGCCGTAAGTTCAAATGACCCGTGCGAAATGGCAAAGCTGAAAAAGTTCCCGGTCGTGGGGGGACCGGCCGACAGAATGTACCCGGTGACCATGCCGATCGAAATTCCATTGGACAGCAGAATGAAGCAGGTCCCCAGGCCGATGAAAGCTCCCAGCGCATACGCCTGAAACGCAATCCCGGTGTTGTTCTTGACATAGAAGCCTGCCATCGCCGATCGCTGTCCGGCGTATTTTGCATCCATGTCGGTATAAAGTTCCTCACCGAAGTTCTGGCTCGCCGCCTCCAGCGATTCTTTTCCTGCAATCATTTCGGCAACGTCCGGCCGCTGCCAGCCGACCAGTGTCGATACCAGAAACGGAATCAGAAACAACGCCAGGGCAAGAGAGAAAGCTCCGATCCTTCGACGAAAGGTTCGTGGGAAATCGTACGCAAAAAAATCCCAGATCACCGACAACGACCTGGGTGCCGATCGGTACAACGCATTGTGTCCCTGCGCCACCAGATCATTCAGGTACTGTTCAAGGCGCGCGCCCCATTCCCGCGACTGCACCAGCGACAGGTCGTAGCAGATGGATCGGTACAGGCGCGACAAATCTGAAACGTCGCGGCTGGCCCACTTCCGCTGTCGCGTTGCCCGTAGCCGCGACACCAGCGTCTCAAATCGCTGCCAGTCCGATCGACGCTGTCGGATGAAGCGTTCACGGTTCACGGCGAGCCCTTCCTTTGTCTGCGGCATCATCGAACAGAAAGCTGGAAAGCTCCGAAGTCACAAAGTCGTCTGTTTTTGCCGCGAGTCGTTTCGTCTGGTACGCGGCAAAGGAGGTCGGGCGCTCCGAGCTGGTCGTGTTTGCTGCGGACTTTGTGCCTTCTGGATTCTCAGCGAACGTCTTTAAGACGCGCAGCAGAAACAACGTGTGCCGAAATCCCTGAGTGCGAAAAAACGTATGCGGATTACGCGGGTCCGGCTGCGGATCGACGTAGCCCAGTCGCTTTCGCAGGGCGTCGCTCAAAGGTCGAGCAATCTCTTCGCGTCGTGCTTCTGAAATGATACGATCGGATTCGAACAAGCGTTCGATCACCGCCAATGTCCGTTCGGGAACACTGAAGCGTCGTGGGCATTCAGATCGCGGCAAAGCTTCGATGTTGGCAGTGAGTCCTCCCGTGCGGCTGATCCATTCGCGGCGTTCGTCGATAACCATGGTGTCGAACACCAGATCGCCCAGCCGCTGCAACCGCCGTGTCATCAGCATCGAGATCATGCCGACGGTATAGAAGAATGGCAACATGTCCGCTGCACGCAGAAAATTCCTGCCGATGGCGCTTGCAGGATCGATCGGCGTGCCGTTCGTTCTGACCACGCGGAGTCCCTGAGACCGTTTGCCGGGTGTCTGGCCATTCCAGTATGCTTCGAGCAGACTGAAGTAGAACCAATCGAGCACGAAGGACATAATCAGGATTCCGCCGAATCCCAGACCGGCCCCTGCTTCGCCGAAAGGCAACAGAAAGAGAGCCAGCACGGACACCAGTGCAATGATGCCAGCCTGGATGAGTCTATCGATCAGCCATGCCACGGCCCGCGTTCCGGCACCGGAAATCACAAACTGAAAGTCCGCGCCTTCAGGCGTTTCGACAACGACTCGCGTATCGACTTTCTGTTTTTGCAGTGGTGTCATGGAAAGACGGGTTCGTCGTCGGAAAAAAGCTGGCCGAAGTCTGAGCGGACCGCAGTTGGTCAGCGGGCGTTTCAGAGTGGCCAACATGACAGAAAACCCGACGTATTGCAAGCAGTATTGGCGTCACCTGAGTAGGATGGACATTCATGTTCGTCGTGTGTCCATGCACTGCACTCAGCGCTAAAAGCATCGCGTTTCAACTGTCTTGCGTCGCGCCAACGCATTGTGGTCAATCTATCGGACCAGAATCTCCACTCCGCAGGAATCGCAGTCCCGAACCCACCCTGAACATACCGCACTTTGTGTTATCCCGGTACGTTGCGTTCTGTACTGCCTTCCAATTCCACTTTCAGAAACACACATCAAGGCCCATTCCCATGCGAGGTCCAGGCGCTCCGGTGAGCCTGCTGTTTCAACTGATCGTCCCGGCCACAGGCATTTTCATTCTCACGGTCATGTCTTTGATCGCTGTCGTGTTCAGTGATCAGCGGGCACCCGTGGCCAGGTTCCTGAACCAACACGGCACGAAGTTGCTCGTGGTTGAATTTCTGGCCGTGATGGGGCTCAGTTTTCTGGCAATGACCGTCGATCGCATCAGAACTCTGCGAGAACTAAGAAATTCATCGAAAGAAATTGCGGAACGCGAAGTGGGCGAATGAGTTACGAATTTGCGGGGTTTTCGGCGAGTGAACGACACTCGCCGGATGTTCAGGATAGCCCCGGAGTCGCCAATCCGGGAACTCGTTTGTGATCACCACTGGCAATTTATCGCGATTTGTGGCATAAAAGGCGGTATTGAAAGTTTCCCTGATAGGCCGTCGGCCGTCAGGGCCGTTCTGTGCGTCGCCGAATTCTGGTGTCACAGTGTGATCGATTTGTTCTTTCCGGAGGTAACCATTAAACGATCTCGTCCGACAGCGGCTCCTCAAAGCAATTTGCCGCGCATGAATGAACGCATTCGTATTTCCCCAATTCGCGTTGTCAGCGCGACGGGTGAGATGCTGGGTGAAATGGAAACTGCAGCAGCGCTGCGCATCGCGCTGGATGAAGGCCTTGATCTTGTCGAAGTCAGTCCAGAAGCACGTCCTCCCGTTTGTCGAATCATGAACTACGGAAAGGTAATTTACGAACGCGCAAAGAAAACCAGTGGACCAAAGCAGCACAAGACTCAGTTGAAGCAATTGCGTCTGCGCGCGAAGACCGGTCAGCACGATATCGAAACCAAAGTTCGTCAGGCACGCGACTTTCTGGTACGTCGTGACAAAGTAAAAATCAACGTGATGTTCAAGGGCCGAGAAAACGCGCACCATGAGCGTGGGATCGAAATGCTGGACGAAGTCGTCAAGAGTCTGGCGGATGTTGCCAGTGTGGAGCAGGCTCCGCGAATGGAAAGTGGCAAGATGATGTCAGTGCTGCTGACGCCGTTGAAGCATTAGGAATCTGTCCCGGTACTCCGGGACCTTGACAATGCACACGTGGGGTGTTGATTGAGGATGCACAGTCAGCAGTTTTGTTTAACCCTGAGCCGCAGGCGACGGTTGCCGGTGGCGCCGCCCCCCGGGGCTCAGGGTTAAACGATTAAATCAACAGACGGCTGGCTGCGGGTCATTGAACTGCGAAACCGGCGGCTAGCGCCTTGCCGCTCACAAAACTGGCGGTAATCAGACAGACACTGGCCCATTTGTTTTCGTGCGGAAAACCATCAACATAAGCACCAGTTCAGAAGTTGCTTTGTTTAACCGCGTGCCCATCGGGCCGCGCTTCGCTGCCAATCGCGGGGCGTTGCCCACGCGGTTAAACGATATTATGCCAAACTACCTCTGCCGAGGTGCTTACGAGCACGCAATACAGCGTGCTCGTTGTGTTTTGCGAGACGTTTGTGGAGAATGCAAAATGCAACCGATACGCACTCTGTTTGCGACAATTCTTCTGACGGCTGGCTGCGCCTCAGATCATGACGCAGTCGAAGTATCACACAGTCCACCAGCAACTTTGCCGGAATCGACTGCGGAAGAGACTGCAGTTTCATCGCCGGCATCACAAGGAAACGCGCGAATGACTGACACGGATTCTGCAAAGAATGTACCGACGCAATACAACGCGCTCAGTGAGTTCGAATCGTACGTGATTCAGAAGAAGGGTACGGAACGTGCG
>JAYUVA010000905.1:0-3665 GCA_043754375.1 Candidatus Kuenenia sp.
GAGTCCAGGAGGTCCGAGGTCCGATCTGTGATCGTTGAAAGTACGGTGTGACTGCGCCAGTCCGTCGAATCAGGATCTCGTAGTCCGTGGCACCTTCGACTGCGGCCCAGTCGATCGTCATTCGCCGTGTTTCGTCTGTCTTGACTGCTAGGGATTGCGGACGCGCAGCGAGGACTGTGAAGACCGCTGCCTGAGACCATTCCGAGGTTCCTCCCGGCCCATGCGTTCGAATCCAGACGACGTATTGCGACGGAACAAGCACTGGACATGTAAACGTGTTCTGGTGCCCTTCGATGGTCTCAAGCAGCACACGCTGTTTTCGATCAAGATCATTGATCCAGATTTCCGTGCGTGTCGTGCCAATCGGGGCGGCCCATGCCAGGGTGAGAGTCACGGTAGTCGTGGCGGAAGGCGATGAGTAAATGACAGGCACATTCGCGAGCGTGAAATCGAACGTCTTTTGATTCCAGCCGCCTTTTGAGCCATCCGCTGCGACACCGCGAACCCACACGCGGAGAGACTTTTCGCGCAGGGCTTCCGGAATCTCCCACTGGTTCTCTGTCGCAGTGTACGTGGCCGCCGACGCAGAACCAGATTTCAGATCCACGACCTGCAACTCAAACGACACCGCACCAAACACATCACGCCAGTGCACAATTGGAGCTTCACCCGTCTGAACCCAAAGAAGTCCTGGAACGCCATCAACTGTGTCAGACGAAAGCCGCATCAGCTCAACACCATGCGCATCCGTGACACCCGGGTAGTAGATTTGCCCTTGAAAGCCAAGCAGATCCCGAGCAGGATCCTGCAACCGTTCTGGCACCAAATAGCCCGGAACAGTCCCTTCCTTCGTCAACAGCACCCGCGTACCGACCGACGTTCCGTCCGTTTGCCACAAGTCCTGTGTTACGTCGCGGGGGCCAAACTGCAGGAAAAATGTCCTGGTTTCAGACGACGCCAGGAGACTGATCGGGTTTGGCGAATTGTCCACGAGAACTCTGGTCCCGGCAGACGTGCCATCGGTTGTCCAGGTTTCCGAGTCCCCGTTCCGGAAGACAGCCACGTTCGCCATTTGTCGGAGGTCGTCATTGTACGCTGCGGCCGGCGAAAACTTCGTCGATGGCAGAATGCTTCGCGTCCCCGCTGTCGTGCCGTCAGTAATCCAAAGCGAACGATGGCCGGATGTGTCTGTCGTGCGAAAAATCAAATGTCTGCCATCAATCGACAGACCATCGGTCGCAACAGGAATTGGACCATTCTGATCCTGAATTTGCAAAGTACCCGCGACTGTCCCGTCTGTGACCCAGAACTCCGACGGCCCTGAGAATTGATTCGCCCGAAAATACAGACGATCTCCCACGACGCCGACCAGTTCCTGTTGTGACAGTGGAACTGCTGGTGCGATTGACTTCAAGGAACGCCATGGACTGCTGTTGGTGGAACGGACCTGAATGTCGCCCGCGACGTTGAGCACGTATGTCAATTCTGAACTGGTCGGCACAATTTCAGAACGTTGTGCATCCAAAGAATTGTCTCGAAGGGATTCAATGCGGAGTACATCGATCGTGAAGCGGCGAAATACACGTTCTCGCCGACAATCGTAAGCTGAGAGATGCTGGAGGAGTCTGGCCCAGGCAGGATGTCGCGGACGAGTGCTGTCCCTCGTGACGTACCATCAGTCTTCCAAAGTTCCGTCCCAGCGGATTTGGTGAAAGCGGTAAAGTAGGCGATGTCCGTTCCGAATGTGACGTGCTCGATGTTTGAGCCCCACGTCTGTCCCTTTTCAAGGTCCGCGATCAGCTGAGATGTCACACTCAGCAGCTGCCGAACCTCCAGTGATTCAAGGGCCGTTGTCGGACCGAGGCCGACATTCCGCCGCGACCGGTGCCTGAACATGGACCGGAGGAATGACTTGCTGGATTCCAGAACATGCAATTACGGCGCACGTCACAAATACTTTCCGCCCGATAGCAAAGCTGGATAATACGCCAATGTTCCTTCTTGACTGATCAATTTTCATTTGCGACTTGCATGACATGTGACGTTTCAATTCGTCAACGTTTGGAGAACTTGTGTCCGCGTCGTCGAAAATCTCGACTAGTATACAGTGCGTCGGTACACTCATTGAGATCCTGGCGCGGTTGGGCGAGGTGGAGTGTCTGAAGCAGAGGCCATAGGGGCAAGTGGCAATCTGAATTTGGTGAAGTATGTCTCCTGAAATTGCCGGAGAGAACATCCGGTGACATTTTCTGGGATGGGAATGCAGAGTTGCCTTCTTTATGCTCCGTTCTCAATGAATCCGACGACTCTCTCGCATCATGAAATCCTGCAGGCAACTGACCGCGTCAACGCCTTGTTGCTTTCAAAACGCAATGAACACGGCTGGTGGACCGGGCGGTTATCGACGTCAGCACTTTCGACGGCGACCGCGGTGATGGCGCTGCATAAGGCAGTTGTTGCGTCCACGAACGAGGCCCAGCGGCTGCGATGGCGGAAACTGGTTGATGGCGGGTTGAAGTGGCTGGCCGAACATCAGAACTCCGACGGTGGCTGGGGTGATACGGTCCTGAGCATCAGCAATATCTCCACGACGATGCTCGCTCATGCCGTGTTTCGAGTGAGCACCGCCGCGCGATGGAACGCCGTCATCGAATCCTCTGCGGCGTACATTGCAAACGCCGGCGGTGTTGCAGCGGTCATCAAACGTTATGGCAAAGATCGCACGTTTTCTGTTCCCATCCTGACTCACTGCGCGCTGGCGGGAATTGTGGAATGGAAGAATGTGATTCCTCTGCCGTTCGAACTCGCCTGCGTGCCTCATCGATTGTACGCGGCCGTCAGGATGCCCGTCGTGAGCTATGCGCTGCCGGCGTTGATTGCAATCGGGCAGGTCATCTTCAAACATCAGGGTCACTGGAATCCCGTGATGCGATTCATTCGCCGCAAAGCCATCGCGCCATCCCTGCGCGTCCTTGAATCCATCCAGCCGCCGCACGGGGGATTCCTGGAAGCAACGCCGCTGACGAGTTTTGTTTGTATGAGTCTGCTGGGCTGTGAATTGTTCGATCATGTCGTGACACAGCGCTGTCTGCAGTTCATCGAAGCATCCGTCCGTGAAGATGGCAGTTGGCCGATTGATACGAATCTGACCACATGGGTGACCACGCTGAGCGTGAATGCTCTCGGCGCGCGGCAGGGCGTCAGCCCTCCGTGTTCGTTCCTGATCGCTCGGAAGACTGACGCCCTGCCGCTTGCCATTCGCGGTTGGCTGCTTGGCCAGCAATACCGGGTCGTGCATCCCTACACACACGCAGCGCCGGGAGGCTGGTCGTGGACTGACTTGCCGGGCGGAGTACCGGACGCGGATGACACTCCGGGAGCGATGCTGGCACTGATGAATCTTCGCGGGCCGGAAGAATCATTTTCGGCGAAAGAGATTTCCTCTCTTCGTGCGGCGGCGGTTTGGTTACTGGACTTGCAGAATCGGGACGGCGGATGGCCGACATTTTGTCGCGGCTGGGGGACTCTTCCGTTTGATCGAAGCTCGTGCGACCTGACGGCTCACGCTTTGAGGGCATTGCATCGATGGATGCATTGTGAGGCGAAACCGGGACTGGCTCCGACTCACAAGCATTCCCGGCCAGCCGTTTCCGACGTCGAATCGG
>JAYUVA010000906.1:0-2848 GCA_043754375.1 Candidatus Kuenenia sp.
AGTCGATGCAGACCGAAACGGTGTGGCACTGGCAGACAACCGAATGTGGGACAACCGAATGAATCGCATGGAAATAAGTAACGGACAGCCTGAACGCCCCCAGGATCTGCCGCTTTCCAGAATCTCGAAAATGTGTCCGTCGTGGCCGCGTGAGGTCCTAACAAGAGTACTTGACAATGCTAGAAGAGCCTTGAACCTGGGCCACGTGAATGGAGCCCGCGCTGACTGTCCTTTCGCCCATGCAGGCGCAGATCGTGGAGCCCTGTCGTGGTTGATGAATGTCGATTGACAAATGCTCATCACGGCGGAGCGTGATGGCTACTTTGGGTTCCAGGCTGGAATCCTCGCTTCAATTGGCGGACACACAGAAAATAGTACAGTCAGCAACGATTGAATCCTCATTCGCCACGATGGTGAAGGGGGGGGCCTCCAGCGATTCCCGAAGTTGTACAATCCACTCCCTCCCGCCATTCCATGCAGAGGTTGGTAATGCAATAATCCCGCAAGATGCCGATGAACGAAAGAGAGTGGACTCTGATCGGCAGTGTTTGCGAAGGCTGTTAATTCACTTGTTTGGCTCCTGAGGCGTCAACGTGCAGCACGAACTGATCAATGTGGAAACCGGGATCCATGACACAACGTCCCGGCTATTTGGGATGAACGAGGCGTGGAGTGCGTCGATGCGACGACTGGCGGGCGGGTTGTCTGATGGGGTCGATGTCGTGACGCTGGACAACGGTCGGCTGTCGCTCGACATTCTGCCGACTCGAGGCATGGGCATCTGGCGTGGTCAGATGGACGGCATTCCTGTGAAATGGGATTCGCCCGTAGAGCGACCCGTGCATCCGGCGTTTGTAGATCAGATGCGGCGTGGAGGTATTGGATGGCTGGATGGGTTTAATGAATTGATTTGCCGCTGTGGCCTTGGTTGGCACGGGGCTCCGGGCAACGATGTGATTCGCGACAGCGATGGGAACATCGTGTCTGAGCAATTCCTGCCGTTGCACGGGCGAATTGCGAATCTGGCAGCGCATCGCGTGACGGTTGAAGAACGCGGTGATCTGATCGCCGTCCAGGGCATTGTTGATGAAGCCAGCTTATTTGGTGGGAAATTGCGGCTGGAATCTACGCTCACGACGCACGTCAATTCCAACCGCTTTGAAATCACCGACGTCGTGCAAAACCTCGGAAGTCAGCCCGCAGAGGTGGAGATTCTTTATCACTGCAATATTGGCCGTCCGTTTCTGGGCGAAGGGTCCACGTTGCACCTGGCTGCGGCAGAAGTCGCTCCTCGCAACGATCGTGCTGCTGAAGGTATCAGCATGTGGAACCTGTTCGAAGGGCCTGCCATGGGATATGCGGAACAGTGCTACCTTGCACGAGCTGTGGCGGATTCAAGTGGCTGGGGGATGGCCCTGCTGGCAGATGCTGAAACGGAGCACGCAGTCTGTGTGCGATTCGATACATCGACAATGCCGTGGTTTGTGCTTTGGAAGAATACGCAGGCCGAAGCGGATGGTTACGTCGCGGGGCTGGAACCCGGCAGTAGTTTTCCGAATCTGAGGTCCGTTGAACGCCGGGAAGGTCGGGTCATCAAGCTGTCGGCAGGGGACTCCGTGGTGTTTCGGTTGAGTATGGAAGTGGCGACAAATCGTCGCGAAGTTCGGCGATTGTTGGACGAAGTCACAGAATTGCAGGTGGCACATCCGCGCATCGTGCATTCCGTACCGAAAGCTCAGTGGATATGACTGTCGAGAAAATGTCGATCGAGAACGTTTGTCAGATCCTGAGGCAGCTTGCCCCGCTTCCCACAGCAGAATCATGGGATAACGTCGGACTCTTGCTGGGGCGTCAGGATCGCACGGTGAGTCGGCTCATGACATGTCTGACGCTCACTCCGACGGTGGCTCGCGAAGCGATTGCAAAAAATGTGCAGTTGATCGTAACGCATCATCCGGTGCTCTTCCGCGGGACCAAGTCGATCACCAATGACACGATCGAAGGGCGTTTATTGCTGGATTTGATCGAAGCCAGGATTGCTGTTTATAGTCCTCACACAGCTTTTGATAACTCCGAATTGGGAATTAATCAGTGGTTGGCCGAATCGCTGGGCCTGGATACGATTGAGCCGCTGCGTCCCTTTCAGCAGGGTATTCCTGGTGGTTCTGGCCGCATGGGTATGTTTGTGGGGTCGCAATCAAAACAGGAGTTCCTGGAAAAGTTGGCGACTCTTGTGAGAACTGCGTATCTGGAGGTGGCTTGGCATGGATCAGATCGCGTGCGTCGCGTGGGGCTCGCATGTGGATCTGCGGCGGAGTACCTTTCGGATGCGTTACGGGCGGAGTGTGACACATTCGTGACGGGCGAAGCGAGATTCCATTCGGCAGTAGAATGCCAGTCGCGAATGTGTAATCTTGTGCTCACAGGGCATTTCGGCAGCGAGCGACCTGCTGTTGTCAGACTGGCGATCTTGCTGTCTGAGCGTCTCGTCGGAGTAGAGTGCGTTGCCAGCGAAGAGGATCGAAATCCATTGGAGCTGTTTCAAATGCCGGATGCAACCGTGGGTTAACTTGTTGGAGCGGCAATCTGCAGGCAATTTTAATCAATGAACTGTTCAACCTGTTTTTTCAGAAGACAGCCCTGATACGAAGGAAAGCAGAATGATTCCGGAGCCCCCGAATTCCTTTGGTCAGGCGTTTTCTCGGGGCATAAGGCTGACGTGCCCAATGTGCAGCAAAGGGCGACTTTTCGAAGGATTCATTCGAATGCAGAAATGCTGCTCGGTGTGTGGATTTCATTTTGAGCGTGGTCCGGGATATTTTCTCGGGTCAACCTACATCAACTACGG
>JAYUVA010000907.1:0-6311 GCA_043754375.1 Candidatus Kuenenia sp.
GCGCCTTTGGCTTCGGGGTCCATGTCACTCGCAGGTGCCGGTGCATCCATCGCTGCTGCAAAATCATTGCCAGCCGCAGCGTCCAGACGTTCTGTTTCCGTTGACTGGACAGCCCAGGGGTTGAGCAGCACTTCCGGCCGGGCATTCATGTTGCCGGGATACTTTTCTGCCAGCCGTCTGTCGAGGATGTAACGGTACTCGTCGCCAATTTTGCGTCCCTGGGCATAGGCAGACAGCGGATCAATCTGCTCCTGAACCACGACTCCTGGATTCAATGTTCTGCTGAGTTTTTCAAAGTGCGACATGGCCGGCACAAAGGTGTTCGCGAAGAGATGCACGCGGGCCAGCTTCGTGGCATTTTCCACTTTGATCTTCAGCTTCCCCTCGACTTCCTGAATCGAACTGATCTGCAGCGACGAAAGAAGTCGCTGTTCCAGAATGCGTGACTTGCCGATCAGAAGCTGGCCAGGCTGTTTGCCTTCTGTGATGCGAATCAGAACCTGGTGCCCCGACTCTCGCAACAGCAGACTGTAGTCACCCGCAGGCAGATCGCAGATTTCCGCGAAGCCATGTTTGATTTGAATCGCACCAAACCTGTCAGCGAAGAATTCTCCCCCCCGCAACTCGCACAGTGAAATATCTGTGCGCAATGGGGGTCCGTCGCCAAGCAGACACGGCACGCGAACCAGCGACCCCGTTTTGCCATGAACCACTCGGAACTGATCGATCCGATCGGTGCCGATCTGCCATGAGTGTTCGACGCCATTCGCAAGCTGCGCCTTGACCGAAGTCATGCCTGCCAACGGGCCGAGATCAATCTGACCTCTGGCATTCGATCGCAGCGACACGACAACTTCACGAGTGAAATCGTGGTGGCGAAGCGTCAGCTGCACCGGCCGATGCTGCAGTGATTCGCCCGTGCGGCCACGGATATCGACGATGTAACGGTTGTCGACTTTGGACAAATGGGTGAATTCAATCTTTTCCGTCCGGTCGATCGCATTCACCGCCACGGTGTCGCCGACGCTGAGGTCCACGTCTCTCGCCTGGCTCTGGTTTCTGACCTCAGCTGTCAGCGTAAAGGTCATGGATGACAGACGATCGGGAACCAGAAACTCGTGTTCCGCTTCACGATCTTCCGCCAGCACGAAGTCCGTGACAATTGCGGTCGTCGAGACTTCATCCAGATTCATGGATGTCAGCGTCAGACGGACATTCTTGAGCAGTCGCAACGACACGGGCGTGCCGTTCAGCAGCAGTTGCGGTCGGACAATGACTTTTGCTTTGCGCAGTCGCAGCAGCGACTGGCGATCGACCAGAATCCCCGCCCGCAGTTCGTAGTTCTCCGCATCATGCTGAAAGTAACCGAGCGTCGAGAACTCGCCGGATGAGAGGATGACAGATCGCCGACCCGGAGCTGTCGAATACGGCAAAATGACGTTTCCGTCCTTGTCCGCTTCGTACTTCTGACCACCCAGAGCGACAGTCGGCGCTTCCGCTGGTTTACCGAGTTCATCAAAGATCCTGAACTGTTGCCCGGCGGGAGTTGTGGAAACGACGAACCTGAGCTGTCCTTTGCGGATCAGCGCGCGGCTGCTGTGGCCATTGCCGATAAAGTCGATGACGTAGGTCCCGCGCTTTGACAACTGAGGAAACTCAAAGTGACGTCGAATGCGTCGCAGCGGAGCTTCGTCGTAAACGAGTGTTTCTTCTTTGTTGGCCACCAGACCATCGAGATCAATGTCCGTGTTGACCTCACGATCGAAGTCGCGATAAAAATTAGCGGTGTTGATTTCAAAGACCTTGACGATCAGCGTAGGGACGTTCTTGATAAAGACGTTCATGCTGACCGCTTCATCTGCGGCAAACAGCGTCTTGTTCGTCGCCGAGAAATCGAGATCAACGCGGTCCCGCAGGATCTGGTAGTCCGCCGGTGGCAGCAGCGCGTACCATTGTTCCGGATTGCCCAGACCGTTCACGATCTTCGTTTCTGCAAATCGATGCGTCAGATACGTATCGTTGACGTACGGTTGAAATTCGCGAGTGTTGTCTGCCTCAGTCAGCAGTCGGTGCAGGTAGTCGCGGATCAACGGTTCGTCGTCACCAATGACCGGGCATCGGGTGAAGGGCGAATAATTCGCGGCCAGATCTGCCGGATACTGTTGCGACATCGGCTGCTCCATGTACTTCACGTTTATGTACGGCGCATGTCGCGGCAGTTTGATGTATTCCAGAAACAGACCCTTGTCGTAGTCGTTTTTCAATCGATTGAAATCGAGCCGCTGATAGAGGACGTGAGCTTTCAGCGAATTCTGTGCGGGTGACAGCGACTTGACGAAATCCCACAGGCGAGTCAGGTGCGCGTCACGTTCAGCGGCGTCCTGAGCCAGGTTCACGTCGTTCCCGGGCGCCAGACGCTGCAGCCACACATTGACGAACGCCGACTGGTCCAGCAGCGGCGGCATGAGTTTGGCGCATTCCTGCAACTGATCGAGCAGCAGCCGCTGGTGAATCCCCAGAGAACCAAAGCCGCCGCTGTTCTCAGAGTTCAGGTCATCAACGACCATTTTCGCAAGGCCCGGGAAGTCGGGCCGATCCAGTTGACTGAGCAGATGTCTGCGGCGTTCGGGGTTGAGTTCCGTGCCAATCAGCCATGGGAACGATTGCGCCGTGACGCCTGAAAGGTTGGTGTGATCCACATAGGCCTGCTGCAGAAGTCGTTCACGCGAGATCAGGTTTTGATCGAGCGTCTCCGGCAAATCCGGCTCGGCATTCGGGATATCCTTCTGGTGATTGAAGGCCAGTCCAAGGCGATCGCGAATGAAATCCAGCGACTCCTGAGGATTGCGGTCATACGTCAGCACAGCCTGTCGATACTGAATCTCATTGATCAAGTCGCCACCGTTGTGCAGGGCAATCCACTTCTGGAGGAATTCTTCAACTCGGTCATACTGTTGCGTGTTCTGAAAATGCAGACAGTGAAAATAGTAGTATTCCTGCGTTCCTGGAATGAGTTCCTTCAGGACCGCTTCCCGATCACTCGCCAGAGCGAAGCGTTCGAGGAAGGAGTCCGCGGCGATGCCAGCGTTCGAACAAAGTGCTGTCAGAAGTACGCTGGTGAGGACAAATCGCCACATTTTCATGCTCCAATCACGTGAAAAAAAATGCGATGCACTGGCCATGAATCTACGCAGATGCGTTACAGGAGTCCAGGCGATTCTACGTCTTAAACGCTGTTCGCACGTCGGCAGTTGAGCACTTTTGCAGGCGAAATGGTTCAATAAAATTGCTTCATTCCCTCAGGAAATCCTGAAATCTGGTATCCGATCCAGTCCGCGCTCTGGGCCGCCCCCGCTTGCGCCCCCATATTCATTCTGGATCTGCCGGAAGGACAATTCTACGGACTGCCCAGTATCGACGGACGGACAATCAAGACTGGTGAGCATACGGGCGGCGAGACGGTTGAAGATCCGTCATCGCTGGCGAGAGATATTCTTCCCGACGATGAACGACCGGTCAGCCGTTTTGTGAAAAAACGACTGGTCGATATTGAATCGAATCCCGCTCGTTCCGCAGTCTGCATGTACTCGATGAGCCCCGATGGTCACTTTCTGTTCGATCAACTTCCGGACCTGCCGCTCGTCGTCGGGGCCGGCTTTTCCGGGCACGGGTTCAAATTTGCCAGCGTGCTGGGTGAAGCTGCGGCAGACTTGATTCAACAGGGGCGAACATCCTGTGATCTCGATTTTCTTTCGATCGACCGCTTTTCGACGCTTTAAAAACAATGGCCCGCCTAGTTGTTGGGAATCTGCCCTGCAATTATGAGCGAGAATGCCACCTGGGATCCAGTATCAGACTTCCGTTGTACGTCCATGCGACCTCACCATTCTGGAATCTGACAGCCCGAGTGGTGTTGTTTTCCAGCCACGAAAAGGCGCAAGAGACACAAAAACTCGTAACCATTCACGACTCAGAACGAAACCTGTGCCAGCAACCACAGATGAACACAAATTGACACAGATCGAAATCAACAATCCATCTGTGTTCATCCGCGTCCAGCTGTGGTTGATACTGTCATTCTCGAAATGTCGTGAACGGTTACCAAAAACTCACGCATTTCATGGATCGTGTTTTGCTTTCTTTGTGCTTTTTGTGTTGTTTCGTGGCTGGGAAAAACGTCCCGCTTGCGCGCGTAGGCAAATGAAATCCAGATGCTTCAATCCCCGTGAATAAGCGGGCTATTGTAAAAAAGAGGTCAGGCTCCCCTTTCACTGAAAGCCTCCAGAGCTGGCTGTTGAATCCGCTGAGTATGAGCAACAACACCTGCGCCTTTGAAACTGAGTCACTGACGTCGCTCGCCGGTCGTCTGCCGGTTGTCTACGAACGCGACAAAGGGCAGCTTGTGGGGAGTAGTTTCTGCCGCGTCCCATGGATGACTCAGCCTTCGCCACGTGCCAGTTTACGTGGCCCGGTACGGGAACTGGGACGATGTTATGAGATGCTGCAGCCTGGCGGACTGTCCGAATTCGGGCAGCAGCTGGTATCGACTGCAACGATTCAGCAGATGACCGCTCGACATCGCGTGGGAAAATTCGACCAAAGTCTGCAACACACAGTGGACTTTGGTCTGAGAGTCGTCTGCAATTCGAATCACTCCGCCATTAAAACTGTCCCCTATGGTATTGGACAGTACTGCAGCGAATCGACATACGAACATGGCGGGTCACAGTGTTCGATGGCTTTTTGTGATCCGGAACGGCAACTGGTGGTCGCCTGGTCGGCAAATGGATTCTGCGGAGAAGGCCAGCATCAGCGCCGCAATCGAATGATCAATCATGCGATCTATGAAGATCTTGGATTCACCTGAAGCTGGCGTTCGCCGCAATTCCCACGCAACTACAGAAATATCAATCTCTCATGCAGACTCTCCTGGTCACTGGTGGAGCCGGTTTCATCGGCAGTTGTTTTATCCGGCGGGCGATTGCACGGTCGGATGTCCGGATCGTCAATCTGGACAAACTGACATATGCGGGAAATCCGGATTCACTGCCGCCCGCAGACGAGGCTTTGCATCAGTTAGTCGTCGGTGACATCGGCGATGCCGCTCTGGTGCGGCAACTGCTCGATACGCATCAACCGGCCGCCATCATCAACTTTGCGGCAGAGTCGCATGTCGATCGGTCGATTGACGGCCCGCTCACGTTTGTCGAAACCAATGTGCAGGGCACGTGTCGCATGCTTGAAGAAGTGCGATACTACTACGCGAAGTTGAGCAGCTCGGCGAAGGATGCCTTTCGATTTCTGCATGTGTCCACCGACGAAGTTTATGGATCACTCGGCGACACAGGACTCTTCACCGAAGAAACTCCGTACGCTCCCAACAGTCCGTATTCCGCCAGCAAAGCCGCCTCCGATCATTTTGTGCGGGCTTACCATCACACGTATGGCCTGCCGACGCTGATCACGAACTGTTCAAACAATTATGGCGCGTACCAGTTTCCTGAGAAACTGATTCCGCTCATGATTTTGAACGCCATCGAAGGCAAACCGTTGCCTGTGTACGGCGATGGACTCAACGTACGCGACTGGTTATTTGTGGAAGACCACTGTGCTGCGATTGAGCGTGTTCTGGAAGGTGGTCGCATCGGAGAATGCTACAACATCGGCGGACTCAACGAACAAACGAATCTCAGCATTGTCAAAATGATCTGCGTCACAGTCGATCGACTACAGCCAAACCTTCCGCACGGTCCCTGTGAGAGTCTCATCACCTACGTGAAAGATCGTCCGGGCCACGATCGCCGCTATGCGATCGACGCATCAAAGATCGCCCATGAACTTGGTTGGAACCCGCAGCAGGATTTTCAGTCTGGCCTCGAGCTCACTGTCCGCTGGTATCTCGACAACCCAACATGGGTCGCAAGAGTCCAGAGCGGCAAGTACCGAGGAGAACGTCTGGGGCTTGGTGGCTGAGTCTGGCCATTGCAGTTTTGCTGAGATGAATGGGCGGCCTGTGCCACCTGGTCACAACGCCCTGCAAAAGGTCTGGACTCGGAGAGTCAAGCGACGCCGGATCACAAAACACCCAGTCTGCCACAACCAGACTTCCTGGAAACGACGTCCGATCTGAGAAAAAACAAACTTGCGAGTGATGCGGGAGCCTTGCAAACTTATTGACATTCTTCACACTCTCCGGCGTTGCCCGAAACTTACCCAGGCCCAGTGCTCCCCACATCCAGGTTTCCTATGAAGTCAAACATCCTGACACCGTTGAAATCCGGATTTGTCTTCCTTGCCGCACTTTTTTTTGC
>JAYUVA010000908.1:0-4267 GCA_043754375.1 Candidatus Kuenenia sp.
GCCATTGTGCAGGAAACCGGACAAACGGGATTCCATTTTGTCGATGAAGCTGCTCCTCCAAAAGCGTTGAAAGCCATGGCGGAAGAACTGCTGCGACGCCGCGTAGTGATTTCATGGTGGGGTAATATTCGCTTTGAGAAAGCCTTCACGCCGGAACTTTGCGAACTGTTGGCGGCCAGCGGCGGCATTGCAATTTCCGGCGGTCTGGAGGTTGCGTCGGATCGTTTGCTGAATCTGATGAAGAAGGGAGTCTCGGTTTCTCAGGTCGCCCGAGTCACTCGAGCGTTCACTGACGTTGGTATTCTGGTGCATGCGTACCTGATGTACGGTTTTCCTACTCAGACAGTTCAGGAGACCGTCGATGCCCTCGAATATGTGCGGCAGATGTTTGAGGAAGGCTGCATCCAGTCAGGCTTCTTTCATCGATTCACATGCACTGTCCATTCGCCGGTTGGAAAGAATCCGGAGGATTACGGTGTGAGTCTCATTCCACTGCCACGGGTGACGTTTGCCAAAAACGATATTGGTTTCATCGATCCGACCGGCGTCGATCACGATTCGCTCGGCACGGGACTGAACAAGGGAATCTACAACTTCATGCACGGCGTCGGCCTGGATGCCGATATCCGAAGCTGGTTTCCGGGCCGCGTTCCGCGTTCAAAAGTACCCCGGGATTATGTTGTTCGAGCGTTGCAGGCGGCGGCCAGTCCGACTAAAAAGTAGCTGCTTGCTGGATAAAGTGAGGCTCAGCACTGAATCCTGCACATTTCGGCGTGAGACACGGTCGAACGCTTGACACAGATTCGATACAGTCCTGCGTGCCGTCGATCTCATGCTCGCCGCGCCACAAGCCACTATGGCTCGACGTTAGATTCAGTTCGAAGTCTGAGCTGTTCACCAGACAATCAGGATTAATGGAATACGCAATGGCTAAGAAGACTACGAGTGGTCGGAAACCAACTGGAGCAGCGGAGATCACAGTTGCTGAAGAGTTCGTCGATCGTGATGACACCCCCGAAACAGCGACCAGTGTCACGCCGGCCGACGAAATGCCTGCCGCAAGGACTAAGGCAAGAGCGAAGGAGGAACAGCCGTCCAACAGCAGCGTTGGAATTGCTGACATTCGCAAAGCCGTCGCATTCAGTAATTCAGTGGGTGGACTGGACAACGCCATCGCCCTGCTCCAGATCCTGAAGGTGGCGAAAGAAGTTCAGTAGCACACTGCTGAAGATCGCTTCAGGCCACAGCGGGGCTCCACGACCGGGTGAGCGGATACGCAGCGACAGAGTCCGTTTCGCCAATCGTTTGCCCGCCGCGAATTCCGGCACCGGAATAGCAAAGCACAAATCGCACTCGGCGGGCTGACGCCCTGCTGCTCGCCAAAGGGGGAACGCAATGCTGCAAATCTGGCCCGAATTGCTACTGCACCGAATTGCTACTGCACCGAATTGTAGTTGCTTGTAGTTGCTTGTAGTTGCTTGTAGTTTGAAGGGGCTCAATGTGGTTAACTTCCGTTGTTTTCCATACGCATCGTTTGCCGTCGTGACACACTAGTTCTTGTTTAAATCCTCAGGAATTTGCAATGCGATTGAAAAGCCGACTGCGGAAGTGGTTCAAATTGGCGTTGCTGGATTCAGCCCGGGGACACAACCGTGGTCACCGCCTTCGGGAAAGCGGATCGCGGATCGAATCGCTGGAAGTTCGCACGCTGCTTTCGGCGATCGTCGTGACGAGTCTTGCCGACAACACGGCCCTCGACGGGCTCGTGACACTTCGAGAGGCCATTCAGGCGGCGAACACGGATTTGTCCGTCGATGGATCAGTCGCTGGCAGCGGAGCAGATCTCATTACGTTCTCATCGGGACTCAACGGGCAGATCCTGATGAATGGAACGCAGATGACGATTACCGACGCGACTACGATCACCGGAAACGGAGCATCCAAAACAGTGATCGATGCTCAGCAACTGTCGCGTGTCTTCGACATCGCTGATACTGCCGGCAACGTGACATTGAATGATTTGACATTCAAAAACGGTCGCACGACGGGCAATGGAACGAATTTTGATGACACCACATATGGAGGTGGTGCGGTGCGCTGGCTATCGCAGGGCATTCTGACCGTCAATCGAAACATGTTCACTGGTAATTCAACAACAGGCGATGGTGCAGGCGGTGGGGCAATTCTCGCCCGCAATGGCAGCCTGATCTTGAATGAAAGTTCGTTGTATGGAAACTCCACAGCCGGAATTAATTCTGAAGGCGGAGCAGTCTCCGCTCACCTTGGTTTTTTGCAAATCAGAAACAGCACATTTTACGGTAACTCCACAACCGGAAACTACTCCGAAGGTGGCGCAATTTTTTCTGTCTTTGGCAATGTCTCCATCAGCCAAAGCACACTTTCCGGAAACAGTATTTCTGGAATCGATTCCCAGGGCGGTGGTCTGTTTACACAGCAAGGCTTTGTGTTCATAACCCAGAGTACGATCACCGAAAATGAAACAACCAGCAGCATTGGCGGCGGCATTTTTACAATCACTTCGCCGGTGACAATTCTCAACAGTATCGTGGCTGGAAATTCAGACGTTGGCCTCTCACCAGATATTCGGAAATCTCCTGATTCGGACGATGTCTTTTTCATCACGAGCAGTTTGATTGGCCGGAACAATGGAACAGGGCTGTCAGCGACGTCGGGTGCAACGCCCGACGCCAGCGGCAACTTCATCGGCGGTGCCGCTGCTCAAACCGCTTTGAACCCTCTACTCGGGCCGCTGCAAGACAATGGTGGGCCGACTTTCACGCACGCGTTTCTCCCCGGCAGCCTGGCCATTGACCACGGCAGTAATGCTCTGGCCGTCGATGTGACAAATGGCAACGCGGCGCTCACGACCGATCAGCGCGGCGTGCCCTATACCCGAATTCTTGATGGTGATCATCTTGGGGCAGCCACTGTCGATATCGGATCGTTTGAGTTTTCCGGTCTGCGGGTCATTTCCCCGAATCCGAATGCGTTTACACTGCGGCCAATGTTCACATGGACAGCGATCGCAGGTGCGTTATCGTACAATATTCAGATCAACAATGAGAGTACAAACGTTGCACACTTTCACGATGCGACAACCTCAGTCGCGTCCTACACGCCGACTGTGGATCTGGCGATCGGCAAGTTCAAAGTGTGGGTACGACCGGTTTTTGCAGCCGCGCCAGGAAACTGGAGTGCTCCGCAGCTCTTCAACAATCTGACCCCGGCAACATGGCAGTCCATGTCTCGTGTACAACTGACGTCGCGGCCATCATTTTCCTGGAATGCTCTTGCAGGTGCGGCGAAGTACGATTTGTGGATCGACAATTACTCCACCGGCCAAAAGCAGATCGTTCGCCAGGATGTCACTGGAACAAGCTTCACGCCCGCGACTGATCTGCCGATGGGACTCTATCGAGCGTGGATTCGCGGGGTTGATGCCAGCGGAAACTATGCCGGCTGGTCAGTCCTTCAGGAAGCCCTGGTTGTGCCCGCCCCCACACCGATCGCACCTCTGAGTGCCACATTCGATCGGACGCCGACATTCATCTGGAATCCCGTGGCCGGTGCGGTGAGTTATGAACTGTATGTGAAAAGTCAGATTACCGGTGCGATGGTGATCAACGGCATCTCGACGACGGGGACGAATTGGACGCCGACCGCCAATCTCACCGATGGCACATACCGCTGGTGGACGCTGGCGGTCAGTGCGGCAAGTATCGGCGCAATAAAGAGCGGCAGTTCCAACCCAACGGATATCTACGTCGGAGGTCGTCCAACGATCATCGCTCCGGCGGCTGGTTCATCGACATCCAACAGAACTCCCACGTTTTCCTGGCGAGCCGTCGATGGAGCGGCCGGTTATCAACTCCTCGTCAACCGCATCAGCATTCCGCAGGCCACTGTCATTTCTCAGGTTAGTTTCACCACCAGCTTTACCCCCACAGCCAATCTTTCCGCCGGAGCTTATCGAGCCTGGGTGCAAGCGGTAAGTACAACAAATGAAATCAGCCCTTGGAGTGTGCAGATCGATTTCATAGTCACTGCAACTGACCCGAGAATAGACTCGCCTGATACAGAGCTGATGCTGACAGGCTTGTTGATGTCAGAACTGGCTCAGGGAAATGATCGAGATGTGAACACACATCTGTCACAGGTTGTCGATCACACTCAACCGATTCAGATCACCGACCAAGCCATTGTTGAACTTGCTGCTCCTGCGGAGATTTCAAGTCCATCGGTATGG
>JAYUVA010000909.1:0-9141 GCA_043754375.1 Candidatus Kuenenia sp.
GAGCCAATGTCATGGTCAGTTCGAAATCCGCAGTTCCAAGACCGGGATTCCGATCGATCTCTTTGAGGCTGGCATTGAGATCTTTGTTTGAGTATTTGATGTCCATGATCTTCCAGTCCGCGCGGCCAGCGTAGGCGATCTTGCAGGTCACCTCGCCACCGGTGCCAACCTCGATTGAACCGAAATCAATCTTCCCCGGGGTAAATACGACGTCGGTTCGAATGTATGCGGAAACAGGTATCCGCACGCTTTCCAGCTGGGGAGCGTCAAAAGTGATCGTCAGGAAGGTATCACGCTGGTGTTTAAACGATCGAGTATTCATCCGGACTTCGATCGTGGCTTTTTCGCCCGGTTCCAGGACGTTCTGCGACGGCTCTCCCGGCATGACACACTGGCACCCTGGAGACGCTCCGCTAATATGCACCACAGCGTTCGTGGTATTTTCAATGGTCAGAACTCTAAGCGACTCGGAACCTGCGGCGATGACGCCGAAGTCCAGCTTCTGCGGTTGGACGAGTTTCTGCGCCCAGGAATCCTGAGCCACTGCAGACGAATCAGAACAGCAGATCGCGACGAGAGCGAGACAGAAGGTTAAAAGTTTCCCTAGCATGATACCGCACCCGTTGAAGTCAGATATTTGAACTGAACAGGGAGAACCAGTTCTCCAATCTCATCCTACCCGAACCGACTGCCCCTCTGGCTCTGTCTCGATACACCAAATCTGTGAGCCGCAAGGCGCTATCCGCAGGTTGTTAATTTAGAACCCGATTTCGCATCTTTGTTTACGAGCCGGAGGCGACGGCTCGCGGAACAGCCGTCGCCTCCGCAAACGATTAAATCAACAAACCGTTAGAGCCTTGCGGCTCAAAAAAATAGCAGCATTCAGCCAGACTCCCAAGCTCAAAGTCACCTGTCATGGATTCATAATAGCAGGCGAGGAACAAGTGCTGTAGCCCCGGAATTGATTTCCTCAATCAAAGTCTGAGTTGATCCGTCCGGATGAATTGTGGGGCGGATGGCCCGAGTCCGCCCCTGAATCGTCAAAAAAGGCTGATAAACATCAAAATATAATTCTAAAAATGTCACGCGACACCCATTTTCCCGCAGCTGGCCCGCAGAGAAGTTGCAGCAGTTTTTTTTTCCGAAAAACCGAATTGTTGTTTCAAAGACATCCATGAGAAGTCTGTCTTTCGAGGAATCTGCCTGATCGTTGCAGAGTCCAAAGCGATTCGCCAAACTTCGGAAAGTCGCTGCCGCGTTTTACCCTGAAATCCAATGACTTAGCGGGCCTCAACACCTTCAAATGACAATCACTGACGCTCTTCACAACAGCCGCTTCCTGAAAGCGGTGCGCCGCGAGCCCGTCGATACGACTCCGCTGTGGATTATGCGTCAGGCCGGGAGATATCTGCCCGAATACATGGCTGTCCGCAGCAAAGTCACGTTCATGGATTTGTGCAAGACACCTGAGCTTTCGTGCGAAGTCACAGTGACCGCGCAACAGGTGTTGGGGGTCGATGCGGCGATTCTGTTTGCCGATCTGTTGCCGATTCTGGAACCCATGGGGATTGATCTGGAATACCAGAAGGGAGAGGGTCCCGTCATTCACAATCCACTTCACACCGGCCGCGATGTTGATCGACTGCGCGCACTCGATTCCATGGATGCCGTTGATTACGTCTTTCAGGCCATTCGCCTGATTCGTCGCGCGCTGCCGAACGATATTCCACTCATTGGTTTTGCCGGAGCACCTTTTACACTGGCCTCTTATTGTATTGAAGGCGGGGGTTCAAAGAACTATGTCCGTACGAAGTCGCTCATGTACAACGATGAGAGTGCCTGGAATGTGCTGATGAGCCGATTAGTGGACACCGTGATTCTGTACCTGCAGCAGCAGATTACGGCAGGTTGTCAATGCGTCCAGATCTTTGACAGCTGGGCGGGTTGTTTATCACCAGCGGATTATCGTCGCTACGTGCTGCCGCACACAAAGCGTCTGATTCAATCTGTCAAAGACTACGCGCCTGTGATCAACTTTCTCAACGGTAACCCCGCGCTGCTGCCATTGCAGCGGGAAGCGGGAGGGAATGTGATGGGAATCGACTGGCGGTCTCAACTGGATGAAGCATGGCAGACTCTGGGACACGATGTGGCCATCCAGGGAAATATGGATCCGGTTTCTATCTACGCCGATCTTCCGGTGCTGAAGCAGCGTGTCACAGATGTATTGCATCTGGCCGCCGGACGTCCGGGGCATATTTTCAACCTGGGACACGGGGTGATGCCTGACATGAATCCGAATCACGTCAAAGCCGTGGTGGATTACGTGCATGAACTAGGGAGCCAGCGGTGACGGAATCAGCGTCCAGCACTGCCACCACACCGATTCGCAGAGTTGCCGTGATCGGAGGCGGCATCACAGGACTCGCAGCAGCTCAAAGACTGGTGTCACGTTCAGATAACGTGCAGGTTGTGCTCCTGGAGGCTTCGCGGCGACTGGGCGGAATTATCCGCACCGAGTCGGCCGATGGATTTCTGATGGAGCTGGGCCCCGATTCTTTCATCACCAACAAACCCGCAGCGATCAGGCTTTGTGAAGAAATAGGCTTCTCGGATCAGTTGATTCCGACGGATGCCGGTTTTCGTCGTTCGCTGGTGCTCCGCAACGGAAAACCGTTGCCAGTGCCCGACGGATTCATGCTGATGGCTCCATCAAAGCCATGGGCCATTCTGACGACCCCGATCCTGTCGTTAACCGGCAGATTGCGATTGCTCAGCGAAGTGCTCATCGCACGCAGAACCGATGAAGAAGACGAAAGCCTCGCCAGTTTCGTGCGGCGACGATTCGGCCAACAGACTCTTGAACGGCTTGTGCAACCATTGATCGGGGGAATCTACACAGCCGATCCGGAAAAGCTGAGTCTGAAAGCGACCATGCCTCGTTTTTCTGAGATGGAACAGTCTCACGGCAGTGTCATTCGCGCGACACTGGCACAACAGAAACTCGACCGCAAACTCTCTGCCGGACACCAGGTTGCCCGCCATGATTCCTCTGGCAGTGGAGCACGTTACGGATTGTTTGCCACTGCCATTGGTGGCCTGAGTGATATGGTGACGGCGATTGAGCGGACATTGCGACGGTCGGGGCGAGTCGAAGTCCAGCTGGGTGTGGAAGTCAGCCGTATCGATCAGCCGACAGCCTCAGATTCGCAGTGGGAAGTTCAGCTCCGGGGTCAATCGCCGTTAAAGTTTGACGCCGTGATTATGACCTTGCCAACTCATGCCGCCGCCCGCATTCTCAGGACCGCCATCAGTCCGGAGTTGCACACTGAATTGCAGGAAATCGAATATGCGTCCAGCGCGATTGTGGTGAGCGGTCATCAGTTGTCAGACTTCGATCATCCGATGGACGCATTCGGGCTCGTCGTACCGGCGATTGAACGGCGTAAAATTCTGGCCGTGAGTTTTTCCAGTCGTAAGTTTCCGGGGCGAGCACCTGCAGGGCAGATCGTGCTGCGGACCTTTGTCGGGGGCGCAATGCAACCAGAACTGCTGAACCATGATGACGATACGATTGCCGGATTTGTGAACGACGAATTGCGTTCGATCTTCGGGATGAAAGCCGAGCCCATGTTCAGCGAAGTGATCCGTTACAACAACGCCATGCCGCAGTATCACGTCGGGCACCTCGATCGCGTCGCCCGGATCGAATCATTGTTGAAGAACACACCTGGACTGCATCTCGCCGGCAACGCCTACACGGGCGTTGGCATCCCCGACAGCATTGCCAGTGGCTGGAATGCTGCTGATCACGTCGTGGGAAACTGAGTGCGGCTGCCTGATCCTGTCGCTTTCCTTACGGACCTTCGGCCATGAACAAAGCATTCGTGCGTGACCCCGATGCAGACGGGCGAGTGCTGTGTCCTCGCTGCGGGACGCCAGGAACGGCCGTGGGAACCGGTCCACTGGATACACATATCCAGGAATCTGTGCGGTCCCGGTTGGCGGATTCGGGATGGTATTGCGGCTATGCCGCATGCGAAGTTGCGTACTTCAACATGTTTGAACAGTGTGTTCTTGTGAACGAACTTCGATCGCCCGTCTATCCTTATGACATCGACGCACCGATCTGCGCGTGTTTCGGATTGACCTGGGACGACGTCGATGCAGATTCTCGGGATGACGCGCCATTGCGAATTCGGCAATTGCTCACGAAGTCGAAGTCACCAGAAGCACGCTGCCAACTCCTCGCCGTCAATGGTCAGTGCTGCATCCGCGACGTGCAGCAGCTTTACATGAAACTCCACAGAGCCCGATGATGCTTTGCTTTGTTTAACCCTGAGCCGCAGGCGACGGTTTCCGGTGACGCCTTCGCCTTCGGCTCAGGGTTAAACGATTAAATCAACAGACCACGAGCGCCTTGCGGCTCACATTTCCTAAGACAAGTGCCATTCGGCTGCCGCCCTGCGGCGAATTGGGTTGCGGGCGACTTTTCGACTATCGCGTCCTGAACGTTTCTGCGGCTTGCTCTGCGGTACGATAGTCATCGCGATCGGTCAACAGCACGGTGTGCTGAGTCTTCTGACGCTGGCGATGAACTTCCATCTTGACGGACGAGCCGATATCTGAAAGGCTGACAAGATTGATCAGGTGATTTTCGTCGATCACGTTGACGCCATTGAACGATACGATCACATCATCTGGTCTTAACCCGGCAATGACAGCCGGACTTGTTTTATGAGAATAAACACGGACAATTCTCGCACCCAGAGCTCGTGCGAGCCCCAGTCGCTGAGCTGCCGCATCGGTAAAGTTGTTGTCCAGTTCGACCCCCAGATAAGCTCGGCGAACTTTGCCGTGCTGAACCATCTGATCAAACACGTGTCGCACAAGGTTGCTCGGGATGCTGAACCCGATTCCTTCATTGCCGCCACTGTTGGAAGCAATTGCCGTATTGATTCCAACGACACTGCCATAGATGTCGATGAGGGGCCCGCCACTGTTGCCGGGATTAATGGCTGCGTCCGTCTGAATAAAGTCCTGATTCGTCACCGACTGATCGGACGTCAATGAAAGATCGCGGCGACCTTTGGCACTCACAATCCCCATCGTGACTGACTGGCTGAGACCGAACGGACTGCCTACGGCGAGGACAAAGTGCCCTATTTTCACAGAATGGCTGTCACCCCAGCGCGCTGTCGGCTGGCCACCGTCTGCAATCTGTATGATGGCGATATCGCTTTCCGCGTCACGGTAGACTTTTTGCGGATGAACCGTGGAACCATCGGCGAGCACGATATCGATGGCGGCATTCTCCGCATCACGAATCACGTGGTTGTTCGTAATCACAAACAAACCGCGCACAGACTTACTTCTCATCAGTACACCGGAACCGGTCTCTTCGACTTTGCGTTCGGCCTCAACGCGTATTGCCTGAATATGCACAGCCGAAGGCATGACAGCGTCGGCGATGTCGGAAATGTGATTCCCGCTCTCCACCAGAGCCGCAGCATTGGCTGGAATGCGTGTTTCGTAGTTTCCTTCTTCATTGACAGCTCGAGCTGACTGAGTCAGCCGCATCGACTCCAGATGTCCACCGATTGCCAGACCGATCGACAACATGCCGATTGAAGCAAGAATTGATGTTTGACGTCGCGCCATCAACGGACTCTCCGGGGAAAGTTTCACATCCTGTGGCACGGCTCCTTCCGTATAAGACTGGATTGATATCTCTGACTACGCAACAAATGCCATCATGATCATGGTTGTTGCAGACGAGTTCAGAGTTCCGGTGACTTGCCTCCCTGGAGTCACCGATGTAGATCTCTCGTTATCTGCGATCGCACGCAACCGCAGACTGCGAGATCTCCACACTGGATATCGATCTGCGGTTTAAGCCAAACCAAATCGAATCCAGTAGAATCCGCCGATCTTCAACTGACATCTCCCGCTGTGCTGGGAAGACGGAAGAATCGTTACAGATGGGGTTCAACGACAATATGGAATTATGGCTGAGGATCAGTTTGCGGAGTCACCGGCAGCGGCTGGTTCTGTGGAATCGGTCGCAGCCGCTCTTCGGTCCGGGCAGCACCCGGCACCTGCGGTGGAACTGGTCCGGACTGATGCGGTGGAACTGGTCCGGATGGATGCGGTGGAACTGGTCCGGACGGATGCGCATTCAGTGGAACTTCGAGCTCGGGGAATCGCAATGGTGACCTGCCTTCGTTGGTTGTCCGTGGCACATTGCCGGTGCCAGGATATTCGGTCACCTTCATGTTGGGCACGCCGGTAGAGACATCGTCCGGTAGATTCGCATTTCCGTGAAATCCCGGTCCGGAAAAGCCACACGAACCGCAGACACCTTCAGCTTCACATTGACCGCCACATGCATCGCAGGTGCCACAACTTCCGGACTGCAGAATCATACGGCCTTCACAGCCGATGATGTCGTTGTGGCAGACATTGGTGTTGCATTCATTGTTCATAAATGCCGAACCAGCGGTGAACGCACAACAGTCACCGTTGCCGTGACTGCCACCCGCCTTGCGATGACCTGAGAACGAGTAGGATTGATCGATACTATCGATAGCCTTAGCAAAGTCTCCCAATTCGCTGTTGACCGATTTTTGCAGGCAGACCATGCCGGTCATCACACCAATCACCAACACCGTTCCTACAATGACAATTTCTGCAGACAGGATCACTCCGTGCTCATCCTTTCGAAGCGCCTTCAGCAGATTCAACATTGATATTCTCCAGATACAAATTCGAGGGGAAGAGTTCTGTGGCGTGATTCCACGGTGGTTGTTGGCAGACTGAAAGCGGGTCTGCCAGCCGGTTCGTCGCTTGAACGATGAAGTGGCTGTTCGTTGGAGCGACGAAAGGGATGCACCCGAAGCGAGAATGGGGCATCGATGCCCCACCTCGCGGCGGACGAACACAACGACTGAAAATCTTCTCAGCCGCAGGCGGTTTCTCAGGCCGCCGTCTCCCTCTCTCGCTGCGAACAAAGCCCGGTTGCACTTCGAAGGAATGTCTCTCTCGGATCCGATTCCGGCTGGCTCTCTGAAAGTCAACAACCGGCACCGGGTCTCGCACTCCTCAGAATGGGTGCAACCGTTCTCGTCACAACAATCGTTGGAGAATGCACAGCCTGTGCCATTGGAAGTATCAGCACAGTCGGCACGATGACAATCGGAGCGCAACCATCGACTACAAAAGACGTTACCGTCGCCACACTGCGGCAGAGAAGTTCCGGATTCTCTGAATGCGCGCAAAGAATCTGTTACGCCGATGTTAACGATGATGTCAACCAGGCCGAACGTGCCAGGGATGTCGGCTCATGGCCACATCACACCTGGCAGCTCAGGGAGCAATAAAGCCGCGCAATTGAAGCCAGTCAACGGCGCGATTCTGCCAGTCATCCGTTCCCGGTGCGCCAGCGCGAGGCCGCATGCCAAAACCGTGCCCGCCTGTTTCGTACACATGAAACTCAACAGGGACTTTCAGTGTTGTCAGGTCCAGAAATATTCGGGCATTGCCCGCTGCGGAAGATGATTTGTCATCGGCAGTCTGCGCGATGAACGGCGGCGGGAACGAAGCGTCAAGAGTTGCCACAGAGTGCATGGCGTTGCGTTCGTCGTCCCAGATCCTCCACGGATAGATCAAGAGCAATGCGTTGGGCTTCGATGACTGAGCGGCACCGGATTTTGAACCGGTCCTGCTTCAGGTTGAGACTGCTTAAGCGGGCCATTGATAAGCAATGCATCGACCGTGATAGACGCCAATGCAAACAGGGGACCGTGAATCACGGTCCCCTGTCGCTTTTTTCAGATTGATTTCAGTGGTCTTTGAGATCCTTGAAGTAGCTGCTGGAAATCAATTCAATTCAATTCCACCTGGGGCCACTGACAAACGTGTCGATGTACCTCAGCATGATGCACAATCCCGGACTACTTGACGCTCGTACAACCAGCATCTGCTGTGGCACCGCAACCAACATCTGCTGGTGCACCGCAACCAGGTTCACACGGATCGCAACAGGTTTGAACTGTGCGGCACACGACGCGAGGAACGCACCGCGTCTGTGTCATCGGAACCTGACGAGCAACGCACTTGGTGCGTGTGACCGTACGAGTTTCGCAAACCTGACGGCAAACCGTGTACGGTACCTTGCGAGAGCATGTCTGCTGTGTCATGGTGCAGGTCGTGTAAGGAACCTGACGTGAAATGCATTGTGATACCATGCGGCAGGTGGTGTATGGAATCCGACGAGTTATGCACTCGTCGGTGTAGCTGCATGTCGTGTACGGCACCTTACGGGTGCATGTCTGGTGCGTCATTGTGCAGGTCGTATAAGGAACCTGCTTCTGACAGGTTTCTGTCACGAATGAGCAAGTGGTGTATGCCACTTTCTTTGTCGTGTGTACCGGAACCTGACGGCAGATCGTGTAAGGAACCTGTTTGTGGCAGATTTCCGGAACCATGCGTGTGCAGGTGATCGTCTTTTCAACCATCTTCGGACACCATTTGCGGCAGCAGATCGTCCGACCTGGGCACTGAACACAGACTTCTTTCGTGCAGCAGGGGTTGCAGGGATCAACAACGCATTTCTTCACCACCGGGCCCGGGATGTGACGTGTTTCTGTGATCCATTCGCCCGAGCATTCCTGAACAGTTTTGCATTCAGTGACGGGTTTACAGACGGTATAGCACACATCTTTGTAGCAGGTTTCTGTTTCGGTGCGGCATGTTGTGCAGCACACGTCTTTATAGCAGGTGTTGTACACTGGCTTGCAGACGTTGTAGCAGACCGTGCGATGGCAGGTCTGGTAGACGGGTTTGCAGATCGTATAACACTGATCCCGGTAGCAGGTCTGATAGACAGGCTTGCGCACGTGGCAGGTGACGTCGCGGTAACAGGTCTCGTAGACCGGCTTGCAGACGTTGCATGTGACAGTGCGGTGGCACGTCTGATAGACCGGCTTGCAGACCGTGTAACATTCGTCACGGTAGCAGGTCTCGTAGACATTGCGCGTGCAGGACACCGGCACGGATTCTGTGCATTGGTCATAGACCGTTTTCATGCACGTGTACTGTTGTGTTTCCCACACAACTTCCTGAACAGTGTGACATTGCGGA
>JAYUVA010000910.1:0-3104 GCA_043754375.1 Candidatus Kuenenia sp.
GCGGAAAACCTGTTCACGCTGTCCGAGGCGACTCGATCAACAATGCAGGCGCTGAAGAAGTCCCAGAAAATCACCATCCAATCGTTCATCAGTCCGGACGTTCCGGGCGACTACGTCGAGATTCGCCGGCAATTGCGAGGGTTACTGCGTGAATTCGAATTGCAGGGTGGTGGATCAATCGAGTGGCGTGATGTTTCGGTCGAACCGTTTAGTGAAGCCGCTGAGCAGGCTCGGGCCTTGGGGATTGATCCCGTTCGTTTGTCATCCGATCGCGATGGTAAGCGCGAAGAGACCGATGTGTTCATGGGCGCTTTTCTGCAAAGTCCCAACGATGAACTGGTGATCCCGTTCTTCGGCAAGGGGCTGCCGATTGAATATGAACTCACGCGATCTCTGCGAACTGTGTCTCAGGAGCAGCGCCTGACAGTGGGAGTTCTGCTGACCGATGCCCGAGCGATCGCCGACGGAGGTGGTCCCGGTGGCAAATGGGAAATTGTTCGAGAGCTTGAAAAGCAGTACAAGGTGATCGCCGTCAATCCGTCGCAGCGTATTTTGGTGACTGATGCCGCGAAGTCGGACGAAAAGCCGGCAGGCGACGAAGCCGAAGTATCGGAGTCCGCAGCTGCAGACGCGAAGGCTGACGCCGCCGGGCAAAACTTTGATGTGTTGATTGCCATCATGCCCTCGTCGCTGACGGAACCGCAGATGGAAAACTTTCTGGAATACGTCAAAGCTGGAAAGCCGACGTTGATCTTTGATGATCCATGCCCGTTTGTCTTCCAGAATCAATCGGGGCTGGCGATGGCACCGCGACTGCCAAAACCGGGCGGGGGCAATCAAATGTTTGGTGGTGGTCCTCCGCCGGAACAAAAAGCCGATGGCGGAGAATTGACCGGATTGATGACGCTGCTCAATGTGGCATGGCAGTACGATCAGATCGTTTACGATCGTAACAACCCACATGCCGAGTTTGCCACACTTCCGCCGGAGTACATATTTGTCTCGCGATCGGGTTACAACGAAGGTGCAGAGGGCCCGTTTTCTCCGGAAAGCAATATCAGTCAGAAACTACAGGATCTGGTGATGTTGTATCCCGGGACAATTGTGGATCGCGCCGGGCGTTCGGAGCAGGAGTTTATTCCCTTGCTGAAGACCAGCGGAGAGTCAGGACTTCTGCCCTGGGAGAAATTTACGTCTCAAGGCGGCTTCAATCCATTCTCACCGGGCGGCACCGAAATCAATCAAAACCCGAAACGCAAAGATGATGGCAAGACGCATGTTCTGGCTGCTCAGATCCGAAACAAGACAAAGGAGACACCTCTCAATGTCGTTCTTTGCTCCGACATTGACATGATCACCGACTGGTTTTTTCTGGAGCGCAATCGCGGCAACCTGGAAGTGAAATTTGACAATGTCACGTTTGTGCTGAACGCGGTCGATGCATTGGCAAGCGACGAGACATTTATCTCGCTCCGATCCCGCCGCGAAAGTCTGCGAACATTGAAGTTTGTGGAGGATCGAACGAGCGCCTTGCGGACTTCGTTGAACAAGGAAGAGAAAAATGCTCAGGAAGAACTGGATGCACGTCTAAAGAAGGCCGAAGAGGATCTGCGTGCCGAAATTAAGAAGATCAGCGAAGATGAAACTCTGGATCCTCGCAGCAAGGACACCCAGTTGCAGCAAAAAGAACAGCAGGTAAATCGACGCCTGAAACTGGAAAGCGAAACTCTCGAACGCCAACTCAACTCAAAAGTGCGGAAATCCGGCCTGGAAATGAAACGTGAAATCCGCCGCATCGAGAACACAGTCCGCATTGTGGCCTGCATTATTCCGGCCATTCTTCCGATCTGTTTTGGAATGCTGTTTCTGGGCCTGCGAAATCTGGCCGAGCAACAGTCGATCAGTCCAAATCGGCGGAAGAGCTGAACTTCATTTGAATCTGTTTGAATTCAACTCGTGAACACATCCTGTTGAGTCAGGTTTTGCTATGAACACAACGAATCGTACATTGACATTTGGTGCAGTCGCCGCGTTCGCGGTTTTGTCTGCGGTGGGTGTGAAATACATCAATCGGCCCGTCGTCAATCCAGACTTTGCTGACGTCGGTCAGGAATTCTTTTCAGAATTTACTGATCCGCTGAAGGCCACCTCGCTCAGTGTGGCGAAGTACGACGCTGAGTCCAGAGAACCAGTGGCGTTCTCGGTGAAGCAGGACGACAAGGGCCTGTGGGTGATTCCATCGCATCACGATTACCCTGCTGAAGCAGCCGATCGTCTCGCACGCACTGCATCGTCGTTCATCGGAGCGAAAAAGATGGCGCTGCAGAGTCGCAGTAAGGATGACTGGGGGCGCTACGGTGTGGCTGATCCGGAAGACGATGTTGCGGTTGATGCGGATGCCAAAGATGGCGAAAAAGATGAGTCACGTGGCACTCGTGTATCGCTGCGGGATTCTGGTGGCAATCCACTGGTGGATCTGATTATCGGCAAACCTGTGGAAGGTCAGAACCAGCGATACTACGTGCGTCAGCCGGAGAAGAACAACGTCTATATTGCTGAGATCGGTGCTGATCTTTCCGCGAAGTTCAGTGACTGGATCGAGCCGGATCTGCTCAAGCTGAACCAGGCGGATATTGTGCAGGTCGTCGTCGATAAGTATTCTGTTGACGAAGACAAAGGAGAAATCCTTCGCGGAGAAACACTGGAATTCGACAAAGATACGACCGCCAATCAATGGATCCTGGCTGGCCTCGACGCCGAAGCAGAATCCGTCAAGGAAGCTCCCATCAATGATCTGGCGAAAAATCTGGATCAGTTGAAGATCGTTGGTGTGCGTCCAAAGCCAGAAGGATTGAACGCGGATCTGACCGTGTCTGAGGAGATGGCCAGCAATCCTGTTATCATGCAGATCCTGCAGGCTGACATGCAGCGCCAGGGCTTCTTTATCGCGCGCGGTGAAGATGGCCGGAAAAAACTTGTCTCCAACGAAGGCGAACTCGTTGCCGGGACAAAGAACGGGGTCCGTTATACGCTGTATTTCGGCGAAGTGGCTCGTGGCACAGCCAAAGATATTGAGACCGGATTAAACGAAAACGTTGCAGCGG
>JAYUVA010000911.1:0-3184 GCA_043754375.1 Candidatus Kuenenia sp.
CGCAAGTTCAGCCCGTTTTGTGCCGAATGTCAGGAATTGCCTTCGACGGATAAATTCGAACTTCGGAACTGGTTATTACACCTTCGCTGAAAACTGCTCGGCAAATTCGAGGACGATCCCATCGATGATCTGCTTCAGGTCCGCCAGTATGGCTTCCTTCAGAAATCGGAAGTTACTGCGATTGAGCGATTCTCGGTTGCGGAGTGTGCCTTTGGTTGCGATTTCAAGAATGAGCATGTCCGAGAAGGGGCGGACAAGGACTTCCAGGCGGCTATATTCGTTCTTGGCCGTGCCGCGGCCGAGTTTAATGTCATCGCGGCTGATTCGAGCGCCCCAGCCTTTTTCGTTGAGCACCGTGTTATAGTCGAAACCGGGAAAATGGTCGCAGAGTTTCTGCAGGCATCCTTCGATGTGTTCTGTCAGATCGCTGCGAAGCTGCGAATGCTTCATTCGCAGTTCTTCTTCCGTCGCAGCATCCGCATCAGCGGACGCGCTGTCAGCCATGCGAGCCTGTTGGCCGCGCTGGATGGCTCGTTGCAATCGTTCTTCAAAATCTGACATGAAGGAGGTTTTCCGGTGCCGCCACGGCCGTTGATCTGGTCAAGAGGAATTACAAAAAGTTGAACTGTCCTACAGCATATCCTGCTGCGAGCGGTTTCAACAGTGTTTTGGAAGTTATGCTGACGATTTGGCGACGACGAACCACTCGTGTCTTCCACAGTCAGTCGCTTTCAGAATCGGACATTCCGGGCGACCGCCACAACCCCTTTATCAGAAATTGTCAGGCCTCGACTGAGATCTGCAGCTCGATCCACGCCGATCGAAACTCCATCCGGAATTCGAACGCCTTTATCAATGATCGCGCGTTCAATACGGCAATTCCTGCCCACGTCTACTCCCTCAAACAGGATCGAATCGCGGACTGTTGCGAAACTATTCACCCGCACCCGAGGCGACAATACACAGCGTTCCACGGTGCCGCCGGAGACAATTGATCCCGAACACACGAGACTGTCAACGGCACTTCCGACTCGTGGCGGGCTGTGGTCGTGATCATTGAACACGAACTTCGGAGGCGGCAATGGGGGTTGCCATGTGCGAATCGGCCAGTTCGCATCGTACAGATTGAGTTCCGGCTGGACTGAAATCAGATCCATGTTCGCTTCGTAGTAGGAATCCAGCGTTCCGACATCGCGCCAGTAGGCGGGCTGCCCCGTCTCGTTGTCCAGGAACGGCCATGCCATGATGTTCGACGAATCAATGATCGACGGAATGATGTCCTTTCCAAAATCCCGATGGCTGCCCGGATCGTTTGCATCAACGCACAGTCGCTCAAACAGAAAATCCGTGTTGAAGACATAAATACCCATCGAAGCGAGGCACATGTCAGGATGATCTGGCATCGGGTCGGGGTCGGACGGCTTTTCGCAAAACTGAATGATGCGTCGATCATCATTGACCCGCATGACTCCGAATCGACGACCGTCCTCCAGTGGCACTGGCAGACAGGCAATGCTGGCGTCCGCTTTCGACGCGATGTGTTCACGGACAAAAAGCGAATAGTCCATCCGATAGACATGATCGCCGCTCAGCACCACGATATACTTCGGCTGCACTTTTTCGATCGTGTAGATATTCTGGTAAATCGCGTCCGCAGTCCCGAGATACCAGTTCTCATCAATGCGTTGTTCGGGTGGACGCACATTGACAAATTCACCAAGCTCGGCCGGCAGAAAATGCCAGCCCAGCTCGATATGGCGTTCGAGGCTGGCGGCCTTGTATTGCGTGACCACCAGAATTTTTCGAATGCCGCTGTTAAGGCAGTTCGAAAGGGTAAAATCGATGATGCGGAAACATCCGCCAAATGGCACAGCCGGTTTACTGCGGTCGCGCGTTAATGGCTCCAGCCGGGATCCCTTCCCACCGGCCAGAACCACCGCCAGCACATTTTGCATTGTTGCGATCCTCCTCTCAGCCAGCGGAGTGTCGCGAATGACCTTAGTTTTCTGCAAGTCTCCCACGGCAATTCTGTGGCACGAATCGAATCACGGGAAACCCGCTCCTCAATACTTGGACAGCGTCTCATCCAGATTCAGCAGGATGCGTGCCACCACTGTCCATGCGGCGGCGTCCTGAGGCGTCGTCTCACCCGGCAGTTCCGGCAGTTTCGCCGGATCACCCGTCGTCACTTCCCGAGGATTCAGCCAACCATCGGCAAGTCGCTGTCGCTGCGATTTCAGAAGGTTGAGTACTTCGCTTCGTTCAGCGTCGGTGGGTTGCCGCGACGTACACAGCAGAAACGCATACTCGGCCCGGGCCGCGTCGTTGGTGGCGGATTCCTTCAGGACTCGCAGTGCCAGGGCACGTGCGGCTTCGACGAAAATTGTTTCGTTCAGTCCCGTTAATGCCGCCAGCGGTGTGTTTGACCTCAAACGCCGAGCACACGAAAAATCGCCGTTTGGTGCATCGAAATTCGACATCACAGGATCCGGCATGGATCGCTTGCGGAAACCATACACTGTGCGACGATAACGTTCCGGACCGGTCGCCGGTGTCCAGTACGAGGGATACGTGTAGTTGTAATCGAGTACGTTCTGCGGCACGGGAGGGATAATTCCTGGCCCGCCGATCCTGTGAGTCATCAAACCCGATGCGGTCAGCGCGATATCGCGAACGACCTCTGAGTCGGCACGAAAACGCGGACCGCGTGCCAGCAGGCGATTGGCGGGATCGCGTTCAAGCCGTTCTGGAGTCGCCAAAGACGATTGTTGATACGTCGCACTTGTCAGGATTGTGCGAATCAGATGCCTGCGACTCCAGCCGTGTTCCATAAAGTCGGCTGCGAGCCAGTCGAGCAGCTCCCGATACTCCGGCACGGGGGCTCGTGTGCCGAAGTCTTCCGGCGTCTCCACAAGACCCGTCCCGAAGATCGACTGCCAGGTTTGATTGACGGCGACGCGAGCCGTCAGTGGCGAACGACGATCGACAAGCCACCGAGCGAATCCCAGGCGATTCTTTGGAGCATCTTCCGGAAAGGGATGGAACGCTGCCGGCACATGCGGTTCAATTGCCTGCAGCGGCTGATCCCAGTTGCCGCGATTCAGCAAATGTGTTTCACGGACGTTGTTGGTTTCTCGTTCCTCCATGTGCAGGATGGAAGTCGAAGCAACAGGCTGCGATTTCA
>JAYUVA010000912.1:0-2958 GCA_043754375.1 Candidatus Kuenenia sp.
CCGATATCGCTGACAGCCGCCCAAGTGCCTCGACAAATCCCGCCGCCAACGTCGCCAATTGCATGATGTACTTTCTGTGGGCTTTCAACTGCGATTCGATCACTCACGCGGTTGGCATTGACTCGTTCAACCGCGTGCCCAACGGGCCGCGATTTTTCTGTTTGAAATTTCGTATTTGAGATTTGAAATACAAAGCGCGGGGCGTTGCCCACGCGGTTAAACGATTGTGCCATCATCAACCGCTTGAGGTACAGTACCTTGGACATTCTTGTCCGAGATCTACCAGAAACCGGCCATCCGACGGGTAAGAATGTCCATCCTACTTTGATCCGTCTACCGATTCATCCGCACGCGCTTCATTGAAGCGAATGCGGTTGCCGAACGGGTCTGTCACTTCGACGCACACGCTGTTGTAAAACGTTCGTTCAATTCCCGGTCGCATATAGCCGTATCCTCGCGAGGTAATCGTGGAATGGAATTCCTCGATCCCTTTCATCCAGACGAACACGGTGGAGCCCGGACAGCAGTCGCCGTGATGTTCCGACAAATGCAGGACCAGGTCACCTTTTGAGATCTGAAGGTACACGGGGGCAACGTTATCGAACCGATGTTCCCAATCGATAGTGAACCCCAGAAACCCGATGTAAAAATCCTTCGCCTTCACCACATCAAAAATGCGCATGATGGGAATTGTCGTGAGGAAGGCTGAAGTCATAGGGGGGATTCCAGGGCCTGTCGTTCAACTCGTGTTCAAAACAGTTCGTGAATTTCGCGATATCCAAAATCGACCAAAGGAAACGGGCGACCGGCCGGGCCGGGCAAGTGCGTATCCAGCTTTAAGCCTAAGCTGTGAAACACGGTCGCAATCACATCGCCAGGCTGTACAGGGCGATCAGCCGGCACGCCTCCGATGGGATCGCTGGCTCCCACAACCTGCCCACCCTTCACACCGCCGCCGGCAAATCCGACGGTAAAGCACTGCGGCCAGTGGTCTCGTCCGCCTGCCGGATTGACCTTTGGCGTGCGACCAAATTCCGCCACATTGCAAACCATCGTATTCGGCAACAATCCGCGCTGATGCAGGTCTTCGATCAGCGCCGAATATCCCTGATCGTACAGCGGTGCGACGATGTCTCGCATGCCTTCAATGGATGTAAAAGGTTTCGAACCATGAATGTCCCAGGTGATTTCATCAAACACGGTCAGGAATGTGTTGACGGTCACGAATCGCACGCCAGCTTCGACCAGTCGTCGAGCCAACAAACAGCATTGACCGAAGCGATGCATACCGTAACGCTCCCGGACGGATTGCGGTTCCTTCGATAAATCAAACGCTTCCCTCGCTGCCGGACTGGTCATGAGGCGATAGGCGGCTTCAAAGTTGCGCCCCATCATTGTTGCGTTCTCGGTGGATTCAAAATCCTTCACGGTGTTGTCAACCAGATCACGCAACCTGCGGCGACGTTCCATACGCACCTCGCCCAGCGATTCCGGTGGTAACAGATCCGGCACTTTGAAATCGGCCTTTGAAGGATCGGCCATCAACGCGAACGGGTCATGCGCCTTTCCAAGAAATCCGCCCGCCTGGCCGTTGGGAAGATTTCCGCCGCCGCGACCCATGGGTTCCGGAAGCACGACGAACGGAGGCAGGTCTGTCCGACGTCCCTTGAGATAGCTGACAACAGAACCTGCATGTGGCGACAGGACGCCGCCCGAAAACTGCCGTCCGGTCTGCATCATCTGCCAGCCAGCGTCATGCACCGCTGCGCCGCCGTGATGACAACTACGCACCAAAGCCAGGTGTTCTGAAATCGATGCCGTCTTTGGCAGAATCTCAGAAATCTGATATGCCCCGCAGCTTGTCGCGATCGGTTTGAAGGGTCCGCGTACCTCTGACGGAGCCTCGGGTTTCATATCGAACGTATCGAGCTGACTGGGGGCGCCCAGGTTAAAAATCATGATGCAGGAACGCTCGTCATGGCCATTCGCCACCTGCCCCTGTTCTTTGGCCTCCAGGAATCCGGACAGCGACAGGCCAGCCGCACCAAGCGAACCGACCTGCAGAAAGTCCCGCCGCGTTGTTCCGTCACAAGTATGCGCAGTTCCGCGTCCGACAATGTTTAACATATCGACCTCAAACACAAGAAATGGCAGATCCCGAGTCGCGCGCAGCCAATGGCCGTGGTTGCTACCGGGAATCGTACTCAGCCTCGCCCGGCTTCACAACGGTTGACTGTTTTCAAATCGCCACAATCCGCGTACGATCTGCTATTGTCTGCGTGTTATTGTGTCCTGAATCTCTCCGAAGGAATCCTGTCATGAAGAAGTTTGCGATGTTTTGCAGTGTGATGATCATTGCTTCGGCCTGGGCGTTGACTGGGCAGGCCGAGGAACCCACTGAGGCGGAAATGGCCGCGCGCGACGAGGCGTTTTCAAAATCGATGGCCAAGTGCGTTTTGGTCGGATCGTTTACGATCGACGGAAAGGAAAGCGAGGGAGCCCCAAAAGCGGAGCGGTACGAAATTGAGAGCGTCACCAAGGCGTCTGAGAATCTCTGGATCTTTATGACACGTGTGAAGTACGGCAAGCTCGACACAAAATTACCGATCACAGTCCCTGTCGAATGGGCAGGCGACACGCCGATGGTATCTCTCACAAACGCAAACCTGCCAGGACTTGGCGAAGGCTTTTCTGCACGGGTAATCTTTCATGAAACCCGCTACGCCGGCACATGGCAGCACGGCGCGATCGGCGGACACATGTTTGGCAAAATCGAACGAGCGAATGCAGAGAAATCCACGGACGCGAAGTAACCGGTCGAGTTAAATGGAAATCTTGAAAATTGTCTGTAACACAACTGTGGCAAGTTCGCTCTGGTCATTATGGGAATTCCCAAACGATCTGATTCGAAACAATTTTCAGGAGTCCTTGCCATGATTCGTCACTCTCACAAACTGT
>JAYUVA010000913.1:0-2605 GCA_043754375.1 Candidatus Kuenenia sp.
CGATCGAAATTGCCGACACGGGTTCAGAGAGCGGCAGTGCTTCCAGACGCAGGCTGAGAACTTCGAACATCAGTTCCGCTGACTGTGTCGATCGTACCACGCCTGCCGAAAATCGCAATTTCTTCCCGGACGCACAGGTCAGATCACAGGTAAGGGCACCGCAGGCGAAGTGGCGACGTTCGATTTGCTCAGCGACGATTTTCACCAGATGCTGCAGCACCTGGCGAATGTCGTCAAAACTATTCGCCGGATATTCGGAACTCCATGCGGCAGCCACAGGATTCGATTCAGGCAGCGGATCGATGAATTCATCGGCCAGCGAAAGTAATTGATGAATTCGCTCAACGGCCACCTGCGACAATCTCGAAGGCAGATCTTCACGAGGGAGCGAGAGCATTTGTCCGATCGACCGAATCCCCAGATGCGACAGGATTTGCAGATCCTTGAACGGCAAACGGGAAGCGGCAACAGGCAGACTTGATATTTCCTGGTGCTGCATGCCCGGTGGAATGATCTGTATCGGCAGGTCGTAAATCGGGACGATGTCGGTTGGAACCGATGATGTGGAATTCGATCCACAGGCAGCAGGCGTCCACGAATTGACACGGACTTCAAGACGAGTTTGTTCCGTATGAGTCAATGCCCATACGGCAGCGATTGTATCCGCGATTGCGATCTGTGCCGTCCAGCCAGCCAGCTTCAGATCGCGAAGCAACCACTCGGCCAATGCTGCTTCGCCGCCGAAGAGCGGACCGCAACCCGTGATGTCCAGCAACAGACTGTCAGGCAGCGGCATGGAATCCATGCCGACCACCGGAGCATAGCGGCGTGTGATTTCGGCAGCGGCTGCAAGTGCGCAACGATCGGATTCCGGCACCCATTGGTGAAACGATGTGATGGGAGTCGTGGCCACGCTTGCCGCGCGAGGTGAACCGGCGTTTCGAGCTGTGGGGCGCGTTCTGTTCTGTATCGATTGGCGATGCACGGCCCGGAAATTGACGGGCAGCGGTTGGGCCACACTGCGAGCTTCGGCCAGTGGCATCCCGGGCCGCACACCGGCAATCCATGCGTCACGCGATACGGCGACGACCGCGGCGCCGGTGCTGGCCGTTGGAAACACGGCACGTACGTACTTCAGTGCCAAATCGACATCGGACGCCGTGCGCGGTGCAGTGCGATCGGCACTGCCTGGTGCCGCCGTATGCAGCGCCAGTGAGGCCGGACATCCGCCTTCAGAACGCAGGCGATGTTGCAGGCTTTGAATCGGCCAGTTAGGAAATCGAATGCACAGCACCCGTTTCATGATCGACTTCCAGTTGAGCGTGTCCCGTGTGTTGCAGTCCGTGACGCGAACGCAGTAGTTGAATTTTCAGGCGACGACGTCCAGTGAGATTTGCCAACGCGGGCGGAGCTGCGGTGACGTGCAACCTCAGATCGGCAAACGACGGCTGAAGCAGCGTACAGGCTGGGCGAACCAGTACAATTGTGACGCCACTGCGTTCGACTGCAAGTTGCAGACGCCGCATGACGGCTGATGATGCCAGTTCCAGACACGTCAGCACGACGCGCACGCCCGGACAGCCCGCCGTCTGCTCCAGAGCCCAGAGCGAATCGCAGTGAGTCGCCGAAGCTTGACGCACGAATCGGCTGTGGCTGGTCGTCGATGGTACAGCTGCGACACGAGTCGGGCGAATCAGCAACATCCTGGACAATGGTATTCCATGACAGCGTGCGGCATCGGCGTGGAAGTCATGACGTTCATCAACAATCGCCAGACAACCCGGCAGCGCAAACATCGGCGCGATCGACTTCAGTGCAATCGATGTGGCACTCAGACCGACGTTGTCAGAAACCCATTCGATGAGCGACGCAGTCGGAAGTCCGCCGTGCGGAAGTAATGTGTCCACAGACGTCAGGCCGGTTGGAATGATTTGCTGAAATGTTGGTGTGCGCCGGGTCGCCAGCAACTGCTGCCGCAGCGATTGAAGAGCTTTTGTTCTGACCGCCGCCACTGACATGGAAACGCGCCCGCTTTGATGTCAGCACTGGACGCAGTAATGCGACGTGCGACTTTATTCAAATGACGGTTTCCCTACCCTGTGTCTTCGTAAACGTCGAGAAAAGAGGGTCAGGAACCAATAGCCCAATGGCCCGAAGGTGCTTCGCACTATTGGTTCCTGACCCCTTTTCTCGACCTTAAACAATCGAAGACAGGAAAAGCGTCTGTCATACCGTTCATCGGCGAGCAGACGGTGTGAGTTTTAAGAAAGTTGCCGTTAACTGTCAATAGTTCCGGACTGCGCCGGGCACACCTGAGCGCGCAACGAAAACGGCTGGTAGTCAGAGACCACCAGCCGCCGGAAGATTCTCCGAAGAAGTCAAAAGACTACTTCTTCTTTGCAGCCTTCTTTGCAGCCTTTTTGGCGACTGGCTTTGCAACTGTTGCTTTCTTCGCGGCCTTCTTTGCAGCTTTCTTTGCCACAGTACGTTCCTCCATACAAAGTTGAACTTGAGTGGCCGCCCTGCCAAAGCTTACCGGGCTTAAAAACAAACAGGACCACCACAGACCAAAAACATCAGATCATCAAGGTCCCATTGACCAGGA
>JAYUVA010000914.1:0-2578 GCA_043754375.1 Candidatus Kuenenia sp.
GTACCGCGCAGATAGATGCCGCTGTCAGCTTTGGCGACGGTTTTGTATTCAATCAGGAATTCGATGTCACCGAATTCATCTTCGGTTGTCGCATACGGTCCGTGACCATCGTTGACGAGTTCACCGTTCTCAACGGTCCAGTTCTTCGAGAATTCGGCACGCTGGGCCTTGAGATTCGCTTCCCTTTCTTCACCGACGAGCTTCGCGACGTTGTGCGGATTCAATCCATACCAGCCGTCAAGGACTTTGCCGTTGAAGATGGCCCGAAAACCTTCAGGCGGTTTGGCATTGTCTGCGCGCATGATGGCTGCCAGATACTTTGCCGTTTCGTCGGCGATCACGTTGTAGCCTGCAAGATTCGGATGTCGATCGCTGTACCAGTCAGGCAAATTGCCGAGGATTGCATCAAGTTCGTTGTCCATGACAACAACACTTGGCCCCTGGACAAACGACTTCAGCAGTTCGTGATATTTTTCGGGCACTTTCTCCAGGGGATACCGGCGGTAGTTGAGCATGTTCGGGCCGTTTATCAGTTCCGCAGCATAGCGCGGATAGATGTCGAAGACCGCCAGGTTTTCCTGTTCGGCAACCTGTCGCACCAGGTCGTTGATTTCTTTGCTGTTCTCCTGGTTTGCATACGGAATGACGGTCATGGGAATCAGCAAAGCCCAAGGATGATCTTTCCGCAGGCGATCGATGAGCTCGTGAAAGTGCTTTGGAAATTCTTCGGTGAAGTTCTCAACTTTGGCTCGATCGTTCAAACCATAACGGATGAAGATATAGTCAAGACCCGGCAGCTTTGCGGCATCGCGATCATAACGACCGGAATCGATCAGCATGCGAATATACTCGCCGCTGAGCCCGGAGTTGATCACGTGACACGGCGGAAGATTTTTTTCAGCCGCCAGTAACTGTTCCAGAACGTTTTCAAGATGTGGTCCCGGAGGTTTGATCAGTCGCGGAATACTGCCTTCCGTCGTACTGTCACCGAGCAGCAGGATCTGAACCTTGCCTTCATGCTCGGCGATGGCCGACGAAGCAAGCAGGCTGACCGTGAACAGAGTAACAAGGACCTGGACGGTCAGGTATTTGAAACGAAAGCCAGGCAGATGATTCATATCTTGTTCCATTTGCAGAGGAGTATCAGGCAGGACTGCAGCAAAGTTCAGCTCATGATTTGAGCCCAACTCGACATAGAAGTCACCTGTCGTGGGACGACGAATCCTTTTATCTCATCTATGCGACTCGGAATTTCACGTGTTCCTCTTGAACTTGCCGCAAGATGCGGCGAGCATTGTCCAAATGTCTTCAATGCGGCCGTGGCGGGCGGCGGCATTCGGGGCGGCTGAGTCGTCGGGGAGTCCGATTCGCAGAGGGCTTTGCCGTTCAGAAATCCGAAATCACCATAGGACTTACTCGGCACAGTTTATCGTCATCATGGAGTCGGTACCGGTATCTCATACCCCGACCACAGTGGTCGCCCGACTCCTGTGCTTCCGTTTGGTGATCCTGTTTCAGAACTGTTCTGAAACCACAACGCAGTGCAAAGGCGTTTTCGCAGATGAATTCGCAGAGAGTGTGATCAAGCATGAAGAACAGCAACTGCACCGGCCCTCTGCGGCGGCGAACATTCATGCGGATCGGCACGCTGGCGCTCGGAGGTTTGACTCTCCCGCAGCTGCTGTCTCAGCGGGCCCAGGCTGGTGCAACGAGCGAACCCGATACGACGGTCATTCTGTTCTGGATGTGGGGAGGCCCCAGCCAGTTTGAAACATGGGACATGAAGCCTGATGCTCCGGCGGAGTTTCGTGGCCCGCTCAAGCCGATCCCGACCACCGTCCCCGGAATGGACATCTGCGAGTACATGCCGAAGCAGGCTCAGCGAGCCGAACGATTTTCACTCATTCGATCCCTGCATCATGAAATGTCGGCCCATAACGACGGAAGCATCGAAGTACTGACTGGAAAGACGCCCACCGTCCCGGATCCGACATCGCAGGCTCGTTCCGAGCATCCGGACTTTGGGATGATCGCGAGCTGGCATCGTGGTCTGAGAGTTGACGGCATGCCCCAATATGTCGGGTTGCAAAAGGCTCCGTTCATGACGAATCCCGGCTATCTGGGAGTGAGTCACCGCGCATTCGAAACTGGTGATCCGTCGAAGCCTGGCTTTGCACCGGGCGACCTGACGCTCGCAACCGGCATCGATAACAATCGGCTCGATCATCGACGGTCACTTGTGCGACAGTTTGATATATTGCGTTCTGATCTGGATCTGCTGCATTCTCTCGGTGGCGTCAATGAATTCCGATCTGCGGCATTCACCATGCTGACCAGTCACAAAGTCGTCGATGCGTTCGACATTGCAAAGGAACCCTCGGATGTGAGAGACCGTTACGGTCGCCATCGCTGGGGGCAGAGTTGTCTGCTGGCACGGCGACTGGCTGAAGCCGGGACGGCAGTCATCAACATCGACGCCACCGCTCCGAATGACACGACGAAGCACTTCAGCTGGGATGACCACGCCGGTGCGTTTCATCTCGACCATGCTCAGCGCGAACGACTGCCGCAGATGGAT
>JAYUVA010000915.1:0-4399 GCA_043754375.1 Candidatus Kuenenia sp.
CGCTGACAAAGAAGATCGCCGAACGCGAAGGTATGGTGGCTGAGTCCAAAGTGGTGACGGAAATCGGCGGCCTGCATGTCGTCGGCACGGAACGACATGACTCACGCCGGATCGACCTGCAGTTGCGCGGTCGAGCCGGACGTCAGGGAGATCCCGGTTCCAGTCGCTTCTTCATCTCGCTCGACGACAAACTGATGCGTCTGTTTGCCGGTGACGCGGTTAAGCGCATCATGCAGTGGGCAGGGCTGAAGGAAGGCGAACCGATCGTGAGTTCCATGGTGACTCGTCGTATCGAAGGGGCTCAGAAGAAACGCGAAGAGCAGCACTTCGACCAGCGCAAGAATCTGCTGGAATACGACGAAGTTATGGACGAACAGCGCAAGCGCACGTACTCGTATCGTCAGAAAATTCTGGATGGCGTCGACTGTCGCAGTCTGCTGCTGGGAATGATCAACGACGAAATCACACGCTGGACGGGTCAGTTCCTGGCAAAAGATTATCGCTGGGAGACGATTGTTGGCTGGGTGGGGCAGAATCTGAATCTGGAAATTGAGGCGTCCGATATCCGTGATATGGCACGTCCGGAACTGGAACAGTACCTTCGCGATGAAAGCGAACGTCAGGGCGAAATTCTGATCTACGAACAGATCGATGTGGACTTGCCCGAAGACGCAGAAAGTAAAATGGACTGGAACTGGCTTGCACTCAGCAAGTGGGCAAATCGTCACTTCGGATTATCACTTCAGGACAGAGATCTTCGCAAGTACGAACGCGAAGCACTGGCACCGGCGATGTTGCATCTTGCACAGGAAGCCATGGCGCGCCGGGACTTCGCTCCGCTGGACGATTTTCTGGACCCGCATTTTCCGCAAAAGTCACTGACTGGCTGGGCGAACTTCAACTTCCTGCTGGGCATGAAGCCCGACGAACTGCTCGGCAAAGAGCAATCAGACATCGTCAATCTGTTGCAGGAACGAGTCCGTTCACGCTACGACGATAAAGAAGTGACCTTTCCTGTCTCAGTCGGCATGCACAATTTTCTGGCTGGCGACGGTAAAGAAAATGAACGCTTCAACCGCGAAAAACTGGCGCGCTGGGCGAATACACGGTTTCGTTCTGAGTTTATTCCGGAACAGTTCTCTGAACTGCAGTCTGCGCAGATTTATGAAACTCTCGTCGCCACCAGCCGACAGTTTCTGTCGCGACGACCAGATCGGGAAAAGGTCGAAGCCCGGCTCAATGAGATTCTCGGCACGGACTCGGCAGAAACCAATCTCATCAGCGAACAGCAGATTCAGGATTTGCTGACATGGGCCGATGCCGAGCACAGTTTGACGCTGAATGATGCAAATCTGCGGAAAATGAATGCGTCGCAGGTCAGGCTCGAGCTGTTGCAGGGGATTGAACAGGTTTTCAGACCGGAAATGCGGCAGACAGAGCGCTCCGTCCTCCTGGAATTCCTCGACACCGCATGGAAAGATCATCTTTACTTCATGGGGCATCTGAAGCAGGGCATCGGCTTCATGGGTTATGCTCAGAAAGATCCCCGCACCGAGTACAAACGCGAAGGACGTCGAGCCTTCCTGGCGATGTGGGATCGCATTGCCGAACAGGTGACTCAGGCAGTGTTTCGGATTGAACATGAAAGTCCGGCTTTTGTCGGATCACTCTGGCGCATCTCGGCGACCGAGCACGACGTGGCTCCCCCGCTGCCGGTCGATAACAAGGTCGATGAACTGCAGACCAACGCACCGGAAGCCGGAGAAGAAGGCCGCACGATCGCTCCGATCGTCAATGACTCGCCTCGCGTCGGACGCAACGATGATTGCCCCTGTGGCAGTGGCAAGAAGTATAAGAAGTGCTGCGGCAAGTAATTCTGCAACGGGAAAAGGATTTCGAAACCGTTCACGCTTCAGAACGAAACCTGCGCAAGCAACCACCGATAAACACAAATTCACACAGATAGAAATCCACATTCAATCTGTGTTCATCCGTGTCCATCTGTGGTTTAAACTGTCATTCTCGAAATGTCGTGAACGGTTACAGGATTTCCTCATGCGTTGGCTGCTGAATTCAGTCTATCTGCTGCTGTTGACGGTACTATCGCCGTTCATCCTGTTGAGGATTGTGCGGCATGGTCGGTATCGCAGAGGCATCGCGGAGAAACTCCTCGGGAGGCTTCCGCAGTCGAATGACGGACGGGACGTTGTCTGGTTTCACGCGGTAAGCGTGGGGGAAGTTATTCAGCTTCAGAAGGTCGTGGATGAGTTTCGTCGTCAGACTGCCGATCGTTTCCGTGTGCTCGTTTCAACATCCACCGACACTGGTTTCGACCTCGCGCTCAAGCGATTTCCCCAGTGTCAGGTGACCTGGTTCCCGCTCGACTTTTCGTGGTCCGTGGGTCGTGCCCTGCGTTCCGTGCGACCGCAGATGGTCGTGTTGATGGAACTGGAGCTGTGGCCGAATTTTTTGGCGGAGTGCCAGCGTCGGCAAATCCCGGTGAGCGTGATCAACGCCCGAATGAGTGAACGCAGTCATCGCGGCTACTTGCGCATTCGGAGTCTCATGACACCGCTGTTCGGGCGACTGGCATTGGTCGCCGCGCAGTCGCAATCGAATGCCGACCGGTTGCTGGCTCTGGGGGTCTCGCACGACCAGCTGCATGTGACCGGGTCCATCAAGTTTGACGGTGTGGCGACCGATCGCCGTAATCCGGCGACCGAAGGCCTGAGAAAAATGTTCAGCCTTTCGCAGGGAGAAACCGTATTCATGGCGGGAAGTACGCAGGAACCTGAAGAACGACTGGCACTTCAGGCATGGCTTGAGTGCCGCAGAAAATATCCTTTGCTGCGATTGATTCTTGTGCCTCGGCATCGCGAACGCTTTGACGACGTCGCGAAACTGGTCCGCGACGCTGGAGTTGGCGTGGTGCGACGGTCATTGCTGGAGACCTCGAAATGTCTGACGTCCGACGCCGTGATTCTGCTGGACACGATCGGTGAACTGTCTGCTTGCTGGGGCCTGGCGGACATTGCGTTTGTGGGGGGTAGTTTCGGAAACCGCGGCGGTCAGAACATGATCGAACCAGCGGCGTTCGGAGCGGCGGTGTGCTTCGGCCCAAACACCTGGAATTTTCGCGATGTCGTGCAGACGTTCAAAGAAGCCAATGCCTGTGTGCAGTTAGATTCGCCAGAAGAATTGAGGGCGACGGTGGCTCGACTACTGGGTGATCCGACGGAAAGGCAGTCATTGGGTGATGCCGCTCGGAATGCAGTGAAATCGAATTCCGGAGCGACCGCGAGAACCGCGATGCTGCTTGCGGAAATTCTGTATTCACGAACAGCGAAGCGTGAGATCCGTCAGAAAGCCGCATAGTTCGGTTCCCGCCCCCCGCGTTACTTTGCGATCGTTCCTTGGCGCGGGCCTTGCCCGCCACCGAAACGAGTAGCCAGATTTCGCTGAAATCTGCCGGACCGACTTAGGCGAAGTCGGCCTACGTGAGACGGCCTCAAAATTGACATCGCCAAAAATCTTCTCACGAAGATACAACTCTCAACGTTTGCAGAGCAAAGAGGACTGTGCGATGTACCGGCTCGCTGACGCATTGCCGATTTCCAGTACCAGAACTCAGATCGCTCGCAACACCGCGGCAGCGCTCTGACCCATCGCCGTACGATTGACCGTCACAGCAGTGCGGTTTCGCAGCCGAGTCGCCTCACCACGCACCACGTTCAGACCACAGCGCGGGTCGGGGATTTCATAATTGAGTGTGGCAGGGACATAACCGTTCTTCAACGATAACAAAGTCCCGGCGAGTTCAACAGCACCGGCACCCGCATCAAAATGTCCGACATAACTTTTCAATGCCGTCACCGGAACGTTCATGACGTACTTGCCAAGCACACGATGGTAGGCTCGGGCTTCGACAATGTCATCCGGCTGAGTACTCTTGCCCTGCGCATTGATGTGCCCCAGTTCATCCGGCCGCACGCCTGATTGTCGCAACGCCGCTTCCATAGCTCGCACGAGACCGAGGCCACCGGCTTCATTCGCCGCACCGCTTCCGTCGCAACCCGCGCCGGTGCCCAGGATTTCCGCGTAGATCTCCGCACCGCGGGCGACTGCGTGTGCATAGCTTTCCACCATGAAGGAAGCCGCACCTTCACCAACCACTGCACCTTCGCGTTCAAAGTCGAACGGTCGGCAGGCACGCTTCGGATCATCAGATCGACGCGACAAACCTTCAAAGTTATGAAACTTGGCAATATCCACCGGATGAATGTTCGAACTGCAGGCACCCACAATCATGCAGTCGGCTCGATCGGCTTCGATCACACGCACCGCTTCCGACAACGCCAGCAAAGCCGATGCGTCCCGGCAGGTAATTGTATTATTGGGA
>JAYUVA010000916.1:0-2900 GCA_043754375.1 Candidatus Kuenenia sp.
CCCAAATACGCAGAAGAATTGCGAGACGCATTTGACCTCGACCCGAAGGCGAAAGTGAAGACTCTTTCGCGAGGTCAACGCGCGCGTGCCGGATTATTAGTCGCGCTGGCGCATCGTCCGGAGTTGCTGGTCCTGGATGAGCCGTCGTCGGGTCTGGACCCTGTTGTTCGCCGAGACATTCTGGGAGCGATTATCCGCACGATCGCCGACGAAGGTCGGACCGTGTTTTTTTCGTCGCATCTGCTGGACGAAGTGGAACGCGTGGCGGATCGCGTGGCCATTATTCACCAGGGCCGCATCATGCTGACGGCGAGCATGGATGAAATCAAAGAATCGCATCGCCGCATGACTTTGCGATTCGGGAAAGCCATGTCTCAGCCTCCTGCACTCGTGGGAACCCTGGCCTGTGACGGCGGCGGGGCCGAGTGGACGTATGTCTGCAATGGCGAATCGGAACAGCTTCGGCGAGCCGCCGAAGCGATTGGTGCGACCGTCGTGGATGATTCCGCACTGTCGCTGGATGAAATTTTTGTGTCACGAATTCAGTAATCAGGAGCATTCAAATGCGCTCGATTCCTCAGGCTCTGATGTGGGAAATGTTCTCGCACGGTCGCTGGTGGATCCCCGGATTCTATGTCCTCGGGAATCTGGTGCCGATGCTGTTGTTCGCCTTGTTCACTTATCTGGGCGTTGACCCGCAGGATCATTCGCTGCTGGTGCTTCACATCTGTTTCATGCCGTTCCTGATGATGTGCTTTGGCGGCGGTATCCTGCCAGCGCAGGGCGCGCTCACACGCCTGTACACCGCTCCGATTTCCACTGCTTCACTCGTGGCATGGCATATGTTTCCCGGTGGCATCCTGCTGGCAATCGAAATCGCGGTGGCAGCCAGGACGTACAACATTCTCTTTAATCTGGGCTGGCCAATCTGGGGCCCTGCTTTGTTTTCCGTCGCCGCATGGGCTTCGATGCAGTTGTTGTTTTCCGTTTCCCATCGGACGCTGACCAGCTTTATTGTGGCTAGTGTGCCAATCCTCGTCCTGTTCGGATGGATGCATTCGCGTTACGGTTCATGGTTCAGACAGCCGACGCATCAATGGTCAGAAGTAACGCCTGTCGAGATTGCGACGATGTCTGTTGTCGTTGGTATCGCGTACCTCGTGACCGTCGCAGCCGTCGCACGGGATCGGTGTGGCGAACCGATGCCTTCGCTGGGAGGTTGGAAATGGCTGGTGCGCACATGGGATGCCATCACCACAACTTCCGGGATTGGAATTCAACCGTTTCGATCTGCCGCCAGGGCTCAGCTTTGGTACGACTGGACTCTGAAGGGTCTGGCGCTACCACTCGTCGTGGTCCTGATCTATGTCGTCATGGTCGGCGTGTGGCTGATCCGAATCGTCGCAGGGAGAAACGCAGTTCATCCGCTTGCGGAATTTCATGAAGGCATTGTCGCAGGCAGCGGATTGCTGACCTTGATGGCGGGAGTCACCGGAATGCTGATTGGCTTTTCTTTCAACGGCAATACGACCAGAAACCGCAGTGAGACCATTCGCGATCTGGCGGGAAGCAACAGCCAGGAAGGAATGGGGAACTTTCTATCGACCCTGCCATTCACAAATTCTGATTTTGCAAAGTCGATTCTGCAAACAGCGATCAAAAGCGTGCTGATTGCATGGGGATTCTGGGCGGCAGGTTTCTTCGGATGCCTGCTGATCGCACAATTCATGCCTCATGTTCCTTTGCTGATTTTTCCCCCGGAGTTTCGAGCGTTGTATCTCCCGCTGACGCTGCTCGGGCCGTGGATCGCAATGACCAACCTGTCGATAATCAGTATTTCCGGCCGCGCCACTCGAATTGTGCCTATTGGAGTGTCTACTCTGATTTTCTATTGCATCGGCATGATTTTTATCAAGGAAGTTTTTTCGGCCGAGCTTCTGAAGCAGGTTTTTGAGATCAGCATGTTCCTCGGATCGATCACGATTGTCGGGGCGACGGTGCTGGCGTTTGTGAAAGCCCATCGACGGAGATTTCTGACTCACAAAGCACAGTACGCATCGGGAGCTCTGTGGATCGCAATTGCAATCCTCGGCATCGCCCTTCGACCAGCAGACTTGCCAGTCGTGGCGTACCCGATGATCCTGGCATTTTCTGCACTGGTCATCATGCCCGTGGCAGCAACCCCACTTGCAATTGCATGGAATCGCCATCGGTAAATTCTCTGGCAGCAATATGATGAATAGACTCTGCGCGGCCAGAAATGGGTCCGGCGAGCGGAGCGGCGTGAGCCAAATGGTATCTTGTTTTTAGACCAGGTTGTTCTCATGCATAAACTTCTTCCTCACCAGAGTTCGGCCTCGGTGACGGGCAAATGGCAAAATAGAGGCCAGGCTCCGCCGTGACGAACCTTGAACCGCGCCACATGATTTGAGCCCCGGCGCTGATTGTCCTTCGGCGCCGTGCAACGGGGCTGATCGTGGAACTCTGGCTCGGGTTAAACAGATTCGATTCTTCACCGAACGCAGCGCAAGGGTCCGCTTGTCGTTCAGTGATTCGTACAGAACTCGCTACTGTTCAGCAAGCTCCACACAAAGTCCTGAGCGACCGCCGCAAAGCGTGTCGAACTGACGTCCATAAAGACTTCCGGTGACATAGGTTTACGAATCGTTGACGTGTAAAACTCAACCGTCGCGTGGTGGCCGGAACCTTTTGCAGTTCCACGGGCATAAACGTCGCTTTGACAAATACGCTGAATCACATATCGCAACTGAAACTCGCGATCCATAAAATCCTGCGTCAGCCAGTCCAGGAGTGCTGGATGAGTCGCCGGATCGGTGATTCGAAGATCATCGACTGGTTCCACCAGCCCTCGTCCCAGCAGATGACTCCACACGCGATTC
>JAYUVA010000917.1:0-3049 GCA_043754375.1 Candidatus Kuenenia sp.
TCTCCGCCGGGAATGGGCAGCATGCGAAACATGATTTCCGTTCCGGGGATCGTAACATCATACGGAACCATCCAGCCCTGCTCGGTCTTCACAGAAAAACCATCCGTCGGTTTTACTTTTGCAATACCTGGCAGATCGTCCGCGTCGGTGAAACCCGGATTCAGTAAAAGACAGACCAGAACCGTGATGCAACATCGAAGCATGTGATGAAAGTTTTTCGTTGGTGACTGATGGGGTTTTTCAATGGGGACGTTTTGGACATCTTTAAGGATTTGCCAGCGCTTTATCAGACTTGATGTATCAGCCTTTTTCGTTTAACCCGAGCCAACGGCGAGGATTCCATCAACTTGGCACCTCGCCGTTGGCTCGGGTTAAACATTCACCAAGGCAAGTCGCCCTGAAATATGCGATACTCCGCGCGGCCAGCAATGCACCGGGATCGATTATCTATGTGCAGGTCAGTGGATTCAAGTCGTTTCGAGAAATCAATGTTGCTCAATGACCAAACAGCATGGGTCCCAATTGGCTCAGATCAGTCAGCAGGCGATCGGGCCTTTTTGCAGGCTCTTTAAGTACGGCGGCATCGACTTCCAGGCCGGATTTTTCAGCGACAAGCAGAGCCGTCTTCATCCCCACAGCCCGCGCTGGAACAAGATCCGTCGTCAGGCGACAGCTGATATGCAGGATGTCCCGTGCTTCGACACCGAGCGTTCTCAATCGATCGACAGCATAAGTGTACAGGGACCGCGACGGTTTTTTAACGCCGACGTCGTGGGACAGAATGATGGTCTGCGGACGGAAGAGTTCATACAACGGAGGCAGCGACCCCTGCACCGCCAGCGCACGCAGCGTCTGCACCAGTGTGAAGGACTGGCCGTTGGACAGAAATCCCTGCAGCAATTGGTTGCCGGCGATGTCAGTCATGGCTTGCACGGCACCTGCCCGAGCTTCAGTGCCTTGCAGGCAACTGTGAAAAAAATACGCCACCTTTTCACTGAACTCATCCAGATTGCCGTACAAGCCTTCGTCGAACTGATACTCCTTTTCAAACAGCCGCATGATAATGCTGCCCCAGGTTTCGACCAGATTTACCTCCGTTACGTCGCCTCGCACAGCTCCCTGCATCGATTGACGCTCGATGGTGCTCTTGTAAAGTCCGATCATGGATTGCCACGGCGGACCCGGTTTGCGGTACATGTGATTCCACATGTTGAATTCGTGAATCGTCTTGTCGAGCGCAATCTGCAACCGATCATCTTCATCAGGAAACAGCGTAAAACGACCGTCGGAAACTCGCAGCAATGTGCCGTAAACATCCCACAGGACAGCTCGAATGTCAGGCAGATGTTTGACCGAGGGCGTCGCCGGTACTGCTTTTGGTGCAGGAACCTGCGGCCAGATCCGTCGGCGTTCGTCCAGATGGTCAGCGTATTCGGCCAGAGACTGCGGCATGAGAGATTTAGAAAAAAATGGTCGTGTAAGGACAGTGATTGGTCGGCGGTTTATACAGTACGGTGCCTGGAATGTTTAGCTTCACGCCAGACCACATGAGTACGGAGCGATTCCTGTACCTTGGACATTCATGTCCGAGTTCTCGCCAGACCGTGTCCCACGGCCAAACGACGGACATGAATGTCCATCCTACGGAAGAAATTGCTCAGGAAGACGGTTGCTGCTGCGTCATGCAGTGAAAGGCTCCCAGCCCCCAGATCAGATCCATGGCGTCCACACCAGCAATCGTTCGATCCGGATAACAATCCTGCAGCAACTGCATTGCGTCATCGTCCGCAGGATCACCAAACGTCGGTACGATCACGGCACCGTTGACAAGGTAATAGTTGCAGTAACATGCCGGGAGACGGTTGCCTTCAAGGAACTTTGGCTGCGGCATGACCAATGGAATCGGTTGCAGAAACTCACCAGCGCTGTTGCGGCCAGCAGCGACGGCCTCAAAATTGCTTCGCAGATTTCTCGCTTCCGGTGCGTCAGGATGATACGGGGCCGCCACGAGGACTCGACGTTCATCCACAAATCTTGCCACCTGATCGATATGGCCGTCCGTGTCGTCACCGATGATGCCATGCCCTGGAAGCCAGACGATCTGGCTGGCCTGCAGCCACTGCTTCAGCACGGCTTCCATAAATTTGCGTGTCGCTCCGGCATTGCGATTCGGATTCAGCAGGCAGCTTTCTGTCGTGAGAATCGTACCCGCCCCGTTGCCTTCAATCGCACCGCCTTCCAGAATCAAGTCGGGCCGCAGGCTGCGAATCTGAAGATGTTGACCAATTCGCCGAGCCGTCAGTTCGTCAAGATCCCACGGCGGATACTTGCCGCCCCATGCGTTGTAGTTCCAGTCGATGATCACGCTGTGGCCCGCGGCCGTCGTGTCCTTGCGACCTGTCAGAAAAATCGGTCCATGGTCGCGGCACCACGAATCATTGACCGGAATGTCGATCAGCTCGGGAACAAAACGGCTTCCATGCCGACCGCACGCGGCATCGATCAGCGGGCGAGCGGCTGCCGCGACACCGACTCCGCCTGCGAGGATACGAACTGGTTCGAAGCGTGCAATTGCAGCGACAAATTCCGCAAAGGCCGCAGGAATCCGTTCAAAAATTCCCGGCCAGGTGTCGGGATTTACAGGCCATGCGACCCATGTCGCATCGTGCAGTTCCCATTCTGCCGGCCAGCGATAGTCAGAGAGGATGAACATGAAAAGAGAACATTCCATTAGAAAGTCGGCAGTGTGAAACAAACCGCGCGGACGCGATCATGAACGGAACGTAGGGCGGGACTGGGCTCCGCAAAAGTCGGGTTCGTGAGGGCTTCTGAGTTATCCTGGTTTTATTCTGGCAGGATGGTGATAACAATCCAGAGCAGTGAGAAACAATCAGAACGGCATTCCACGTGTTTCCGTGCCAAAGGCACACAATGTGATAGCCCAGGGCAACGCCCTCATCGTACCACACATCTTTGTTGACACATCAGAGTCCGATTCAGTTTTGAACAATTCGCTTGTCCCCAATTCGCTTGTCACAAAGCACAGTTT
>JAYUVA010000918.1:0-9127 GCA_043754375.1 Candidatus Kuenenia sp.
CGCCAGCCCGCCGGAGATAAAATGAAGTCCCTGCTTCCTGTTCTCGCCATGTTCATCGTTGTCGGCAGTGCTGGCAATGCTGTTGCCCAGAACTACACCGACCTGCTTCAGGACCGAACACTTCACCACTGGATGCTGCCCAGTGGCGGGACGGTTGAAAAGGGGTGGATCTTTGATCCCGACGGAGCGTTGCATCTGGTGGGCAAGGGCGACAACATTCTCACTCAGTGTGAATATCAGAACTTCGATCTTTGGTTCGACTTTCGGATTTCGGAAAAAGGAAACAGCGGGATCAAATATCGAGTGCAGAAATACGGATCGTCGTGGCTGGGACCGGAGTATCAGATTCAGGACGATTCGGCGTTTCCGAAACAGTCCGCGAAGCATCAAACTGCGTCACTCTATGATCTCGTCGATCGTTCCCACGAGGCCTTTGAACGACGCTATCTGCCTTTAAGTGAATGGAGCGTCGGACGCATCATTGTGCAGAACAATCGTATCCGCCACGGGATGAACGGGAATCTGATTATCGACGAACACACCGAGGCGCAGCATTTCAGCGACGCGGTAAATGCCAGCAAGTTCAAGAGTACGGCGGGCTTTGGCACGAACTGCTCCGGCAGAATCATGCTCACCGACCACGGCAGTGAAGTCTGGTATCGCAACGTCTATATCCGGAATCTCAATGGTTGTGCAATGGTCCCATAGTCACCAACATCGCAAAAAGAAGGGCTGATCTTTCTTCGAAAGATCAGCCCAGCGCATTGATAAGTCCGCGCGGGTCTGTCGTGGTTGTTCTCGTCCATTAACTTCGTCCTCACCAAGGTTCGTCCTCGGTGATGGGCAAATCGCAAAGTAGCCGTCACGCTCCGCCGTGACGAGCCTCGTACATGGCCACCGGAATCAAGATCCCGCGATGATTGTCCTTCAGCCCCTTGCGATGGGCCTGATTGTGGAACCCTGTTTTCGTTAATGAATGTCGATTGACAAATGCTCATCACGGCGGAGCGTGATGGCTACGTCAGGTTGCGGGCGAAGCCCGCAATGAGTTATTCGGACTTCAGGGTAAACTGTTCCATCAATACGCCGTTTTCGTCACCGACCCAGTAACCGCCCGTTGGGGCCATATACTTTTCGATGACTTCAAACGCTGGCAGTTTACTGAAATCGATCTTTGCGAACATGTCTTCCATGCCAGGGAAGTTCTCGGCCGCTTTGCCGTCACGCAGCATGTCATACAGACGCCGGTACTGTTCGGCGGGACGCGAAAACGTCACAGCCAGTGCACCTTCCGGGAAGTGTTCCGAGACTGCCTTGAAGTCGTCTGAATCAGCCAGTGGGCGCACGTCGTTATCGTTTCTCAGAGCCTGCTCCAACTGATTTCCACCGACGGCGATCAGCAGCTGGCTGTTGGCCACTGTGAACGAAATTGTTTGGCCATTCCCGGGTTCAATTTCATAAACCGTGACACCATTCACTTCACGTTCCTCGCCGGGAAAATTCGGTTCTGAAGCCAGCTTATTGAGCAGATCAGCGAATGTTTGGTTGTCCTTAACACCGATGGCAAACAGCATGTCATCTGAAGCCGCATTCGACGTACGATCGCCAGGCGACATCACCACCTGCATTTTTCCATCGAGTTGATCAATCACGTCCTTCTTGATGTGAACCTGAGGTCCCTGTTCAGAAAGTGAATCGATATTGCTTGCGAACGCACCAGCACCCTGAAACATATCAAACAATGTTTCAATAGCGACATAGGCTTCTCCGGCTTTCCATTTTGTCGCCATCCATACACTGGCATCTTCTTTAACCCATGATGGCGGGACGGGGTCAACTGTGTCCAGCTGAAACACCTGCATGGCTGCCTGAAGAGGCTGCTCGCAATACAGGAACGAGCGGGACAGACCTTCAAATTCATCGCCACCCATTTCGCCGGATGAACCGATGCCCTTGAGCTGATTGATGCCCAGCGTCGGGAAAAACCCGATCGCCATCCCGGCAGCGGCACCCTGTGGACCGAGTGAACCGGTCTGAACTAATGCCGTAAACATCCCCACGGGATCAACGAAGGTCGTCATCTGGCCGGCACCGGGAGTTGATTCGCACTTCTCCATGATGTAGGCATAGACGCTGTTACTGCTCAGAGTTTTTTCGGAACCGCCTGCCCAGTTGTCCAGTGTCAGCTTCAACAACGCGCTGCTGTTTGAAACAACAAGGCGTTCGTCTTTCAGAAACCAGCCAAATTCCTTAGCCAGCGGAGTCTGTTTTGCGACGTCGCTGGTGACGTTATACATCGTCAATTCCGTACCATCGTGTTCAACGTTGGCAGCTTCAAGTTCATCGACGTTGTTCAGTGCGGCGCTGGCTTTTTCCAGCAGGCCTTTCACTTCAGATTCATGCGAACCGTAGTCCATGAACATGATAAGCCCCATTTTGTTCGACGAGGCTTTCGAAACTGCAATCGTGACTTCGCCGGTCGGAATCGCCATCAACTCGTCAACAGTCAGTCCCAGTGCGTCGTTTACCTGCGACAGGCTTTCCTGCATTTCACTACTGAACGCATTAGACACTTCAGTTTTGAATTCTTCGAGAGCTGGATCCGCAAACAACCGACCGCTGGACGACGTCTCAAACGATTCTTTGAATTTTTCCACGCTGGGCATGGACAGATAGAAATACGTGTCCCTTGGAAGAATCTGACTACTTAACACCTTGGTGTCAGTCGTTTGTGCTGCAGCAACACCATAGAGGCCACCCAGCATCACAGCAGACGCGAGCAGCGTTTTTTTAAATCGGGCCAGAACCATCGAAGAGTCTTTCACTGTTGAGAGAAACCGTTGAAACAGAAAACAAGGAGCCATCAATCGCCCGCAGGATTCTCATCCACATGACAGCAACTGGTCAAGCTCATAATGCATGTTGAAAAAGGTGTCTGGAACTTTGGTGGCATTAGAAACCACCCAGGAATCCAATGCCGGAGAGTTCCAGACACCTTTTTCAACTCCGAACCGAGTCAATTCGACGCCTTTGGGCGATTCCTGGCGAAATTGTCCTTGAAATGCTCAGAAATCCCAGAGATTCAACCGAATTCGGATATTTCTCACGCGGAAAGGCTGTTTGACGCTGCGTTCAAACATCGATATCCTCCCCGCTTGAAATTCTCGGGACCCGTGGGGGTCTCGCCGGATTCTGTTACCTCCGGATTTTTGGTGACGTGCTGCGTGTCGAATCGCGACTTCGTGCTTCGATATTCACACAATTGTTCTGTGCGGGTCCCCAACCGGGTTACTCGCTGCGGCATGCCGCCGCAGATCGCAGGAGATCGGCAATGGCTGAGATTGTGGTAAAAGAAATTTTGGAAGCGGGTGTTCACTACGGACACCGTTCCAGTCGCTGGAACCCGAAAATGCGACCGTATATTTACGGTCGCCGTAATCAGATACATATCATCGACATCAAGGAAACCATCCGCGGTCTGATCAGAGCAAAAAAATACCTGCTCAAAGTCGCCGCTCAGGGTGGTCTGATCTTGTTCGTTGGGACCAAGCGTCAAGCTGGTGCTGCGATTGAAGAACTGGCTCAGGACTGCAAAATGCCGTACTGTACCGAGCGATGGTTGGGTGGTACGCTCACGAATTTTCGTACGATTCGTACGCGACTCAAACGATTGGAAGAACTTGAAACGTTGCGTGAAAACGGCGAAATCAAGAACTACTCCAAGAAGATGCAATCGACGCTGAATCGTGAGTACAACAAGATCTACCGCAACCTGAACGGCATGCGCGAAATGAGTCGCCTGCCCGAATGCCTGGTCATCGTCGATCCGACGAAGGAAAAGAACGCCGTTCACGAAGCTCGCCTCCTCGGCGTGAAAATCGTGGCACTGATTGATACCGATGCCGATCCGGACATGGTCGATCTGCCGATCCCCGGTAACGACGACAGTCTGCGCTCGATTCGGCTGGTCATCCAGCACCTTTCTGACGCGATCAAACAGGGACGCAGTATGCGTCCGGACGATCCGAAGAAGAAATCAGACGATGCCCCTGCATCGAATGAGCCTAAGGCTGTGCCGTCAATTCGGTGATGGCAATCGGCGAACTCATCGGCCAGACACACGTCCCTGCTTCCCCCAACATCGGGGAAGCAGGTGGCCGTGAGAAGCATCGTTCATGGATGGAAGCCAGGCCGCTTGTTCGAGCGTTTTCAAAAGCCAGGCGTCAGATCATGGGTTCAACGGCGAACGTCCGCCGGATGCAGCACATTATTTCCAACACATTTTTTGCTCACACATCCGATCGAATTGTGTCTATGTCGCTGAGCGGCGACTACCGTTGACACTCGATTCCCGATTAAGGAGACTCTCATGGCGGAAATTACAGCCGCTGCCGTTAAGGCACTTCGTGAAAAAACTGACCTTCCAATGATGGAGTGCAAAAAAGCCTTGACTGAAGCAGGCGGCGACGAAGCGAAAGCCATGCAGATCCTGCGTGAAATGTTCAAAAAGGTTCAGGAAAAACGCGCTGACAATGTCACCGCCGAAGGCCGCATTTTTATCGCTGCGAAGCCCGACGGTTCCGAAGCCGCCATGGTAGAAATTCAGTGCGAATCGTCGCCGGTCGCCACTGGTGAAGTCATGCAGAAATTCGGCCAGGCAATGGCCGATCAACTGCTTGCCGGTCCCGGTGCTGCCGATGCTGCTGCGTTAATGGCGCAGAAAGGCGCTGGTGCCAGCCAGACGTTTCAGGAACAGTACGAAGAGATCGTCAACAAAATTCGTGAAAAGATTGTCGTCAACCGTATCGTTCGGGTAAACGGACCTGTCGGCGGTTACGTGCATCACGACTTCAAAACCGGCGTCCTGTTCGTGGCTTCTGTGCTTCCGAAATCCAACGATATCCTTAAGGACGTGGCCATGCACATCGCCGGAATGAGTCCTGCCGTGACCAAACCTGAAGATCTGGAACCGTTGATTGTGAAAGCCGAACGTGACCGTCTGATGGCCGAAGCGCGGGCTTCAAAGAAGCCTGAAAACATTATCGAGAAGATGGTCGATGGCCGCATGAAAGTCTTCTACGCTGACCAGGGCGTGCTGCAGATGCAGCCGTTCGCAAAAGATGACAGCAAGACCGTCAGCCAGGCACTGGCCGAAGGCGGCACCGAAGCCGTGCAGTTCTACCGATGGAAAGTCGGTGCTGGCTAGTGCTCTGTCAGTGATGAATTGATGGGTTGTGTGCCACTGGCTCTGCCAGTGTTTCATGCAGATGGAATACACGGGCAGAGCCAGTGGCACACATCAAAGCACGGTTGACACAGCACCAGACAGTTTCGATGTCGCACTTTTTCTGTACGACTCGCTGCCAACACGAAGCCCGTCATCTGCCGCAGATGTCGGGCTTCTCTGACTTCCTGATTCCTGCAATACATCGAGGTGTTCATTTATGTCCGTTTCCAGTCTGCGTCCTGCCTACAAACGCGTCCTCCTGAAAATCAGTGGCGAAAGTTTTTGTCGTGAGGGCGAATCCGGGATCAGTATGGCTGAACTGTCATCCGTGGCCGAACAGATCCGTGATGTGATGACGAGCGGCATACAACTGGCAATTGTGTGCGGAGGCGGCAACATTCTGCGGGGCAAGCAGTTCGCGGACATCAGCCAGCAGATCGTCCCCTCAACCGCACATTACATGGGGATGCTGGCCACTGTGATCAACGGGCTGGCATTGCAGGATGCTCTTGAGAGCGTGGGCGTTGCGACCCGCGTGCAGAGCGCGATTCGTATGGAAGGTGTGGCGGAACCATTTATCCGACGACGCTGCCTCCGCCATCTGGAAAAAGGTCGCGTCGTGATTCTGGCGGCCGGCACCGGAAGCCCGTTCGTCACGACGGATACCGCTGCTGCGTTACGCGCTCGTGAAATTGATGCTGACGTGGTTCTCAAGGGGACCAAGGTCGATGGAGTTTACTCCGAAGACCCGATGAAGAATCCTCACGCGATCCGCTACACGGACATCTCGTTCCGCGAAGTGCTCGACCAGAATCTTCAGGTCATGGACGCGCAGGCTATGCATCACTGCATGGAACACAACATCGACATTATTGTGTTTAACTACAAGAAGGTCGGCAACATCGCCCGAGCTGTCGCGGGAGAACGCATCGGCACCCGAGTTTCCACCGAAGGCCGCGCGTCGTAAATCGGCCGAGTTCCCTCACGGGATGCGGCAAGCCAATGCCCTGCCCCGCATCGCAAAGTCTCCGCTGCGAGGGGATCGTCGTATTCATCATTTCATCGGCCAGCAATGCGCCGAGGTTATCCCGCCTCGCCTGCGCCTTGCCATAAAACGAAAAGCCTCTCGGAGGTTTTGCTAGGCAAGCCTCCAGTCCCAGCGACTGGCCCCTGCGCCTTGCCGTAAAACGAAAAGCCTCCCGGAAGGGCGTTCGCCCAATGGCACTCGCTTTGATTCTGGACTCACTCACCCGAAGCGTCAGCGAGAGGATTCCCGCTGAAAATAGATGAATGCCGCGACACGCTGGACAGGTTCTGGGCCGAGTTGGCGGAGCAGGCAAAGTTGCCACGCGACCTGTTGACTTTTTCGCAGGGTTTCATGAATCTCGCCATAAACCGTCGTGTTTGCTCAATACACTAAGTAGGGCTGTGAGTACCCACCCGCCCCATTTTCCACCACGCACCTACGCCACCCTCATTCAAAGAGATTTCCCGGTCGATTGGCACGGGACACGATTTTTCTTTCCCGGATCCAGTCGCAGATTCATCGTCAACCGTCGAAAGCCAGCAACTGTTAAGATGGTCCCCGTGCCAACTGGACGTCCACATTTTCAATTCAGCAATAGATGAATGGATGCCTACCTGGCGAGATAGCCGATCCTGAATCGTGACTTGAAGTTGCTCGGATATGAATTGCTGTTTCGGAACGGGGCGGAAAACTACTTTCGCCCCATCCGGTGAAGTCATTTCGCCACGCGATCACGACGCCGGGGCAGCTGCCGCTGCAGAAGTGGGTGTCGCTGATTGCAGTGAACGCGCTGTCGGGCGGAAAACCTTGTCGTTACCGACATCTTTTCCATACGCACTCAACCCCAACGGGGTTTTACAACAAAGCCTGGGGTCGCCGTGGCAACGGCACACCCCAGGAAAAACCATACAAAATCCGTTGAACCCCAACGGGGTTCCACATCGCCTCTGTATGTTTCTGTTCAACGATCGAAAGTTGTGGAACCCCGTTGGGGTTCAGGGCGATCCCGCTTTACATTACCTGGGGTGCGCCGCAACGCGGCGACCCCAGGCGATGTTGTGAAACCCGTTCCGGGTTGAAGCGCACAATTTTCCTCAGCAAGATCCTTCTCGGTCTTGCGAGGCATTGCCCTGGTGGAATCCTCGCCATTCGCTGCGGTGAAATGAAAAGGCCCGATTTCTGAACACAAATGTGGGTAATGACAAGGACTCAATCCCATGGGGACCCAAGAGCTTTTAATAATTCTGCTGGTCGGCGGTGTACTTCTGCTCGTGCCGCTGATTGCCATCGTGCTGTCCATTGTGGCGATCGTAAAGACTCGACGGTTAGCGGAACTCACAGCCAGACTGAACGGCATGGAAACGTATTTGCGCAACGCAGCGAACGGCGTGGCGGTCCAGCCACCTCAACATGCAGATGCCACGTTGAAGAATGCTGCGGCCGCCGTCAGTCTCAAGCCAGAGCCGGCATCATCTGAGTCCGCTTCAACATCTCCCGTCGGTTGGGAGACGTTTATCGGTCAAAAGGCCTTTGGCTGGGTTGCCGTGATCCTGTTCCTTTTCTCCGCGACGTTCTTCCTGCGGTATGCGTATCAGAACAACTGGATCGGTCCTGTCGGTCGAGTGGCGATCGGAGAAATCGTCGGAGCCGGACTGGTGATCGCGGGCTGTCGGTATCTGCTGGAAGGGTGGCGACGATTTTCGTCGATGCTGATGTCGGCCGGCATTGTTGTGATCTACCTCGCGACTTATTCAGCGTTTGGTTTCTACCACCTGTTGCCTCAACAGCATGCAGGCATCTTTCTGGCAATTCTGGTACTGGAATCCATGATTGCTGCGGTGTTCTGCCGTTCCGCGGTGATCGGCATGGTCTCCGTTATTGGCGGGTTACTGACGCCGTTGCTGATGCAGGCAGATCACGACACCTACTCGTCGTTCTTTACGTATCTGGCAGTCCTGAATTTCGGCGTTGTGGTTGCCTTGTGCCTGCAGCAGTGGAGAGCAGTCGGATCGGTTGCGTTCCTGGGAACACAGTGGTTGTTCTGGATGTGGTACGACGGCAATTACCATCCTGAGAAATTCGCATGGGCTCTCGGATTTCAGATGGTCATGTTTGCCCTGTATTTTTCCCAGAGTCTGGTTGTCTCTCGCGTTCACCATCGGTCAGCGGATTACGAAGAGCTGGGGCGATTCGTGACGAATGGAATTCTGGGCTTTGTTTCTTTTCGAGTGCTGACACTTGAGTCCTGGAGTCATTGGATTGGGACCGCTGCGTTGGTCACGGCCACACTGTATGCGTTTGCCGGAAGGCTGATGCTTGCCTGGCGTCCGAATGACCATCGACTGTTACTCACATCGCTCGCAGTGTCCGTGGGATTTATCGCCTGGGCAATTCCCGTGCAGGCCGATGCACGCTGGATTGCACTCGGCTGGGCCATGATGGGGATGGCCTTATGGATGTTCGGGCTGAGAGTTTCCTCTCGAGTCCTGCGGTTGATGGCTGTGGTCCTGGCGTGCTCTGCCGTCGGGCGAGTTTTGATATTTGACTTGCCGTTTTACGTGCGTGATCCGTTTATCCCGGTCTTCAATCGAGTTGCATTTCCGTCGCTGGCAGTGGCCGGACTCGTGTTGGCAGCCGTGAGGAAGTCAGACAATTACCTGCCACGGCTCGGCCAACTCGAGCGCCTGGCGATCGGCCTTGCCGGAGTCACCGGGACGACGCTGCTGTGGCTGGTGCTGTCGCTCGAGTGTCACGGATATTTTGTCTCAAGATCGATGTTGGGAGGCGATCTCGATCTCTGGCGATGGCGAGCCCACCTGGCACTCACCGTGTTCTGGACTCTGTTTGCGATTGCATTGTTGTGCCTTGGATTT
>JAYUVA010000919.1:0-3108 GCA_043754375.1 Candidatus Kuenenia sp.
ATCGATCCGACGGTTCCTGCCGCCCCGGAGAGAAGCAGGAGCCAGAGCAGCACGGGCAGCCGCACCCGGCCGCAATGCAGCAAGTCTGCACGGGCATCCCCGAACTCGCTGAATCGTGACACCGCCTCACTGAACAGGACTTCCTCGCGAGCGGTCTTTGGGTCTATCGCTGTCAGCGCTGTCCAGGTCTGTTCGAGCAGTTCCTGCGCTTTGGAACTGGATTGACCCGTTTTGAGCAGGGCCCACTCATTGTCCGCAACCTCCCGCGCATACGCCTGTGCTGCCGCCAAAACGCCGGATGCAGCCGACGCATCGAACGATCTGGTAATTCGGAGCACATCGGCCAGTTCATCTGCCTGCCGTTCAATCAATCGGCGCACATCATTCGCCTGAGTCCAGACCACGAAGACGACAAACGCCAGCAGAACGGCATAAATCGTCCCGATCGTCTGCAGGTAACCACCGCAGATTTCATTACTCGGCAACAGGAATTCCGGAGGTACGACAGCCCGAATCGCCAGTAATCCGGCGACAGCGACGGCCATACTGACCGCCACAGTAAGACAGAGTGTCGTTATGGTTCGCATCACGTTGCTCGCTGTCCTGAAAGTTGAATATTCTGCGCCGATGTGACTTTACCGGACTCTAACAACAACGGTCAATTCTTTCTGGCGGAGAGCGGCGAATCGTGATAATTCGTGTTCGGTTGATTTAATGGGGACAGACCCCTTCATGACGGCAATCGAAGCTAAAACTCAAACGTTTTTGGCTTCGACTACCGTGAGTAGGGGGTCTGACCCCATCAAATCAACCCTTGCGTCGGGTGAGGCCGGATTTTCTGCTTCATGTTGATCCGTAATCCTGTTCCACGGAAGCACGCATGAGTGTATGCTCTGGAGTTTCTGGAGGTCCAAATGAACAGCATCAAGCACAGCAGCAGTCAGAATCTCAATGCGGCCAGGCTGAATGAAGGCAGCCATCACGTCCGAAGGCATCAGGCGGCGGGGGCTTCGCGATTGTTCGGGCTGGACAGCGATCCGCTGATCAGTGTTGGTCGCCGTGGCTGGATGTTGCGTGCCGGTCTGGCGGGCGTGGCAGGTTTATCATTGCCGGCGCTGCTCCAGTCTCGTGCTGAAAGCGGACAGGACCGAACCAGCAAACGGGCAACGTCGGTGATTCAGATCTGGCTTTCCGGTGGTCCAAGTCAGATTGATATGTGGGACATGAAGCCTGACATGCCTGCGGAGATTCGCGGCCCGTTCAAGCCGATTTCGACAAGCGTTCCAGGAATTCAGATTTGTGAACACATGCCATTGCAGGCGGCGATGATGGACAAGTTTGCCATTCTTCGTTCCATGGACGCAACGGCCAGTAACCATACACCAATCACGTTTCAGGCCGCCAATCCTAAGGCTCAGCGCACAGATATCGGACGGCAGGGTGGAGGTTATCCGTCGATGGGTTCAGTGGCTGCGAAGTTTCGAGGCGCCAACGATCCTGGGATGCCACCTTTTGTGGCACTGGCGAACAGCATGGTGGCCGACGTCTATGGTGCTGGTGATCTCGGGCAGCAATATGCACCGCTGGACGGGATGCGAGTCGATGGAAAGTTCTCGCTGCCGAAAGGCGTCGAAGTGCCGCGCCTGCAGGATCGCGATCAACTGCGACGTGAACTGGATCTGTTTCGGCGACGCGTTGGTTCATCGGTGAGTTTTCAACAACAGGACCGTTACACGCAGGAAGCATTTAATCTTGTGCTCGGAGGCGCGGCGCAGAAGGCGTTCGATCTGAGCGGTGAATCGACCGAAGTGCGGGAACGTTATGGTCGTGATTCATTCGGCGACAAAGCATTGCTGGCCCGCCGACTGGTAGATGCAGGCGTCACGTTCGTCACAATGAGCGACGCCTGGGGACACTGGGATCATCACGGCGACGAAGTTCAATGGGGCGGAATTGTCAAGGGCCTGGCTCCGATGCTGCCTGTGCTGGATCGAGGTCTGACGGCATTGATTGACGATCTTGACCAGCGAGGCTTGCTGGAGACAACGCTGGTGATTGTGATCGGTGAATTTGGACGCAGCCCGGTGATGACCAAAACCGCTGGTCGCGACCATTGGCCAGGCGTGATGTCGTTTCTGATGGCTGGCGGAGGAATCAAAGGCGGTCAGGTAATCGGGGCGACCGATCGTCGTGGCGGCTCGATCCAGGAAAGGCCTCTGAGTCCAGGCGATCTCGCGGCAACGGTCTTCTCACACCTTGGCATCGATCCCGGCTCGCACTGGACCAATCCTGCAGGTCGTCCCGTACCACTGGTAGAAACCGGACATCCGATTGCGGAATTGGTATGAGGTTGTGAAGATATCGACTCTGCGGGGGCATGATTGAGACAATTGGCGAGCGGCATGCGTCAGCTTGCCGGCACAAAAACGAGGTACCGAAAGGCTCACGCCGCTCCGCTCGCCGGACTCGTTTCCAGCCGCGCGGAGTATAGTTGACGAATTCTGTATCGTTGATATGAATCGAGTCAGATGATTCAACGGTGGCACGACTTCCTCGCAAAGTGTCCGCAGGGGCTGGTGGCATGTTCAATTCTCCTGGAAACACTCTACGACAGCGGAGTCTTTTTTCACGGCGGCAGGTATTGCAGGCAGGTGGTTTGAGCGCTCTGGGACTAACGTCGGCCCAACTTTCGAAGTTGCGGGCGGGCACCACGCATGATGCGGGTACGACGAAGCGGCGGCAGAACTCCTGCGTGTTTCTGTTTCTGTTTGGTGGGCCAAGTCAGATCGATCTGTGGGACATGAAGCCGAACACCTCGGCGGAGATTCGCGGTGAATTTCAGCCGGTTGCGACCAAAGTTCCCGGCATTCAGATCTGCGAGCATCTGCCTAAGCTGGCTCAACAGATGGACAAGGTTTGTCTGGTGCGTTCCATGCAGCACAAGATGAACGTCCATGGGCCAGCCTGTAGTGAAGTCTTCAGTGGTCGTCCGTATCATTCAGCTCCGATCACAGACCAGGCGACGCCGGAGGACTGGCCATCGCTGAGTGCGATGACGATGCGGTATGGCAGTTCGCAAACCGGATTGCCACCGTCTGTTGTGTTGCC
>JAYUVA010000920.1:0-3414 GCA_043754375.1 Candidatus Kuenenia sp.
GCAATCTGGATTCGAAGACCAGTCGCGAAGTCATCGGACTCTTTAGGAAATTGAATGAAGAGCGGCAAATTACGGTCATTCTGGTCACACACGACCTCAGCGTCGCCCGCCATGCCCGCAGAATTCTGGTAATGCGGGATGGGAAGATTGAAATGGATACAACACGATTCGAAGACGCCTTCGAATCGTTACATGCGTTCGAAACCGTACCAGCCGACCAGGAGACACCTGCGGTGCAGCCAGAACAGGCGGAATGAGTCATTCAATCGATGCTCCGCCGTCGATTCCATGCAGCATGATTCCCAAACTCGAACAAGCGCCAAGGATGGTTCTGTTCGTGCTGGTTGCTATGGCAACCAGCTCGTCGGTCGCCATCGCGCAAATCCTGCCCGACGACGAACGCCACATTCGCTGGCACCAGGAAGAGAGTGTTTCCGTCTTCCGCCGCGGCACCGGCCCCGCACCGGTGACCGTCGCCACGGAAGGGATCGAGCAGTCTGAGCGACTGATGACGCTCGACGAAGCCATTCGGCTGACGCTGCAGCATTCGGAAGTCATTCGCGTCGTCACCGGAGTTTCCGCTGTCTCCTCCGGTCAGACAATCTACGACACCGCCATTGCCACAACGCCGATTGATCAGGCGAAGGCGGTGTTCGACCCAGTGTTCTCTGCGAACAGTTCATTCCGTCATAACGAGTTTCCAGGACTCAATGGCCTGGGGACGGCGATCATCGGTGGCCAGACCGGCGGCAACGACAGCAATGTCGGGCTGAGTGATAAGAACACATCAGGCGGCACGATCAATCTCGGGTTTGCAAATGCGTGGGATAACCAGACGGTCGCCGGCTTTTTGAACCGCAACGCGCCTTCGGCGTCCCTCAGCTACACCCAGCCGTTGCTGGCTGGCTTTGGACGCGACGCCAATATTGCTCCGATCGTCATCGCGCGATTGCAGCAGGAACAGTCTTACTTTCTATTCAAGGACGCAATGCAGGAACTGGTCCGCGGCACAATTTCCGCTTATTGGTCTCTCGTGCAGGCACGCACTGAACTGTGGGCACGCGAAAAACAACGGGAGTTGTTAGAAGTGAGCGTAGACATCAGTGAAGCGAGGTTGCGAAACAACATGAAAGACGCAAACGCAGGAAACGTCTCACAGGCGAAACTGGCATTAGCTAACAACCGCGCGAACCTGATTGCAGCGAGGGCGAACGTCCTGCAGCGTGAAGCCGCACTCAGAAATATGATTGGATTGCCACCCGAAGATGACGGACGAATCGTACCATCCACGCCACCGACGCGCGATCAGGTTCAGTTTCTCTGGGAAGAAATCAATCAGACAGCTCAGTCGCGTCGCCCGGATCTGATTGAACTCAATCTGATTCTGATGGCGGATCAGCAACGACTGATACGAAATCGTAATCTGGCACAACCACAACTGGATGCCGTCGCCCTGCAACAGTGGAATGGTCTGAGCGGCCGAGTTCTCAACGGTAACCACCTGACCTCTGGTCTTGATGAGAATAACAGTTGGACGATGGGCGTCAATTTCTCTGTTCCGCTCAGTCTGCGTCAGTCCCGCGCTCAGGTGCGAAATCAGGAATTGCTGATCGCAAAAGATCGTGCCAACATTCAGCAGAATCTGCATCGGATTGAACATCTGCTGGCCACATCGCTGCGTTCGGTCGACCAAAACTTCCTGCAATACGAAGCGTTCCGGGACGCTCGCGAGGCGGCAAGGATCAATCTGGTGTATCAGGGTGCGGCGGTTTTTTCGGGCAGATCGATTCTCCTGAATTATCTGCAGGCTGTTTCCGACTGGGGAAACACCATTGCATCCGAGGCACAGACTCTCACAGCATACAACTCGGAACTCGCCGGGCTGGAATTTCAGACAGGTACGATCCTTGATACACACGGTATCCGCTTTGTGGAGGAACAGTTCGCCAGCATAGGAACGCACGGTCGTTGCTTTGAGGATGAATGCTATCCCCGCGACCTGAGACCGCAGGAAAACAGCCAACGCTATAAAGATTCCGGCGAGGCTGCCGAGAATGCATTCAATCTGAACTTCCCACAGCTTCGAAAACCGGGGCCGCAACGTCCTCAGGATTTTGAAATTCTGGATCCGCCGGACCCGAATGCGGAGCCCATGAAATAGTACGCCTTTCATCGCCATTGCACGAGCGGTCGGGAACTCTGAACCCCAACGGAGTTCCACATTGCAATTGCCGTTTTGGGTTCAAGAATCAGGGGATGTGGAACCCCGTTGGGGTTCGAAACAATTCCAATTCCTTAACCTGGGGTGCGCCGCAATGCGGCGACCCCAGGCTTTGTTGTGAAACCCGTTCCGGGTTGAATCACACGATTTCCCTGCAAATGATCCATCACGGCGTTGCCGATTGGGGCTGTGGCCTTTTGTTTCGCCGTTTCCCAGGGCGTTGCCATGGGCTTTCACATTGTGTGCCTTTGTTCCGGAACGCTTTGCACGCAGTTGGCATACGGAGACTATTGATGCCCGAGCAGACATCCTCACCGCGTTTCACGCTGGCTGATCGATTCACGCTGTTGCTGGCGGAAGGCTTCGGGATCGGACGGATTCCAGTCGCCCCCGGGACATTTGGAAGTCTCTGGGGAATCCTGATTGGCTGGGGTTTGTGGCGGCTGGGAACTTCGCCGGTCGAGCGAATCGCTCTTTGCGGCGTGCTGTTCCTGCCTGGAATTGCAATCTGCCAGCGTGCTGCCGAGTTGCGAAAAGTCAAAGATCCTGGCAGTATCGTCTGGGACGAGATCACCGCGTTTCCAATGGTCTATGCATTTGCCACGCTCAACTGGACATGGCTGATTGTCGGTTTCGTGCTGTTTCGATTCTTTGACATCGTGAAACCATGGCCGCTGAGACAACTGGAAAAACTGCCCGGTGGCCTTGGCATCATCACCGATGATGTGGTCGCCGGGATTTACGCTGCCGCATGCCTCGCGGCCATCCAGTTTTGTGCAGGATAGATGGAACCGGCGAGCATGCACCCACGAGCTCCAGAGTACAGTCGAGATTTCGGCAGGTCCTGCTTGCCGGACTCATCATTCCCCACATCTTTTCAGGAAATCCCTTGTAATCACACCGCCTTCAATCGTTAAGTCGGTCCCGGGATTGCGAGCGACAGAGGGGACGACACGCGAGTCTCGGCCCCATCCCGGCTTTACGCCGGGTGAGCCAGGGTTTGGAAACTACAGAGCAAACCAACATGTTGACTCGGCCCCATGCCGGCTTTACGCCGGTGGACCGCTGGTGTGACAACTACTTTCCGCACAGTGTGAAGGTACGGACGCGTGTTCGCGGGGTAGGTAGTTTCCAAACCGAGGCTCCGCCGACGCAGGGTCGGGCGGGGGCCCAATCGCATCTGGCGGCCACAG
>JAYUVA010000921.1:0-8307 GCA_043754375.1 Candidatus Kuenenia sp.
AACGGCATCGAAGCCAAGTTCTGACGCGATACGGCAGGCGTGCGCGACATCGTCATGAAACACAAACGGACCCTTCCGAGCCTGCTCAACGATGCTGACAGTGATGGCGGATTTGATCATGCGTGCGATTGTCGGGGTTGTGAATCAGAAAGTCAGGAAGGAGATGAGAGATCGTGAAGCATATCGAAAAATGTTCAAATCGCGACAAACGCAGGCGAAAAGCACTGAGCCAGGATAAAGATTATTGTCCGTCGCAAGGCTGTGAAATGCTTTCGAAGCGAAAGTTCGAATGCTGCGAGAGTCCACCCTCAAAGTGGGACGATTGTTGGCTAGGTCTCGGACATGAATGTCCAGGGTCCAGGAATCGCCAATCTTTCGTTGTCCTTACTTCAACCGAATATCCACGCTTGCACGATGCGCGGTGAGGCCTTCTTTTTCGGCCATCAGACGCACGCATTGAGCATCGACACTCAATGCCGCAGCATCGTACTGAATCACTGAACTGCGTTTCAGAAAATCCGTCGCTGCAAGGCCATTGGCGAATCGAGCAGTGCCGCCTGTGGGCAACACATGCGATGGGCCTGCGATGTAATCACCCAGAGCAACCGGGGTGTAATGACCAAGAAAAATGGCTCCTGCATTTTGTATCTGATTCAGCATGATTTCCGGATCGTCCATCGAGATGTGGAGATGCTCCGGAGCCAGCAGATCTGTCAGTTCGGCGGCTTCGGCTGCACTGCGGGCAAGAATCAGAGCCCCGTAGTCTTCCAGCGATTGCCGTGCCAGATCGCCCCGTGACAATTGAGCCAACTGCTGCTCCAGTGCCCGCTGCACGGCTGCGATCAATGGCTCATGCCATGTGATGAGAACCCCGGAGCCCGGACTGTGCTCAGCCTGTGAGATCAGATCTGCAGCCACAAATTCCGGTTGAGCGGTTTTGTCGGCAAGAACAATGACCTCGCTCGGCCCGGCGATGCTGTCAATATCCACGTCCCCGAAGACGTGCTGCTTGGCAAGGGCGACAAACAGGTTGCCCGGCCCGACAATTTTGTCAACTCGTGCGATGCCTTCAACACCATAAGCCAGCGCTGCGACGGCCTGAGCCCCGCCGACGCGGTAGACTTCCGTTACGCCGATTTCATGGCAGGTCGCCAGCATATCGATGTTGTAACCACCAAAGGGTGTTGGCGGGACCACGATCGCAATTTCACGAACACCGGCGGTCATCGCGGGGACAGCCGTCATCAGCACGGTCGATGGATATGCAGCGGCACCACCTGGCACACAGATGCCAACGCGTTTCATCGGCAAGTGTCGCTGGCGCAGCTCGACCGTTCCGTTCCCGACCGATCGGACGACCCGCGCATCGTGAGGAAGAACGGCCCTCTGAAACTCTGCAATGTTGTCGCGAATTTGCCGAATCGTATCAAGGAATTCGGGAGACGCCTGTCGTGCAGCTGACGCCAATTCTTCCGGAGTCACGCGAATCGTCTCCAGAGTCAGATCGCGTCGATCCAGTCTGGACGTGTAGTGCAGAACAGCGTCGAGACCGCGATTGCGCACGTCGTCACAGATTCTCCGGACGACTTCGCGAGGGCTGAGCGGTTCGCCGAAGAGTTCAATAGTTCGCTGACGCCCGGCTTCCGAAACGACATCTCCACGCGGGCTGAGCTTGTCGCGGAGCCGGCGAAAAAGTACTTTCGCGTCGCCCTGACGGCAATCGATGGTAGGAATGGCCAGTGGTGGGGTCATGTGTCGATACTATTGCCGTTTTGAGGCCGGTCATTTAATGGTTATTATGCTGTTGCGGCCTGATTGAAGCCACCTGCGGACCGAAGTACAGTCTGCGACTCAATTTTGACGAGTTTTTCCAGCCCATTCCCGTTCTTCGAAAGCCGCTACCTTGAAATCCGGGTCACCAGGAATCATTGATCTTCGCAGCGATACTGTCACTCGACCATCGCCTGCGATGTTACAGGCCATGATCACTGCTGACGTCGGCGATGACATCATGGGCGAAGATCCGACGGTCAATCGCCTGGAACGGTTCGTCGCCGACATGTTCGGGCACGAAGCCGCAGTGTTCGCCTGTTCGGGAACACAAAGCAACCAAATGGCCGTGCGCGTACATTGTCTGCCTGGCGATGAACTGTTGATCAACGAAACCGGTCATATCTCCAATTTCGAGGGTGGCGCTGCGGCAGCATTGAGCGGAGTGACGGTCCGCACAATCGTTGCCGCAGATGGATTGTTGGATGTGGAAGTTCTGGAAGGCAAGATCCGGGTACACGATCAGCACTACGCCCGGACGCGGTTGATCTGCCTTGAAAACACCACCAACCTTGGCGGAGGTCATGTCTATTCGCTGGACCACCTTCAGCGCGTTTCCGACTGGGCCACAACAAACGGATTGAAGCGGCACCTGGACGGCGCGCGATTGTTCAACGCGATTGTCTCAGGAGGATACTCGGCAGCCGATGTGGGTCAATGTTTTGATACGATTTCGATCTGCTTTTCGAAAGGCCTTGGCTGTCCAATGGGATCAATCCTTGTCGGCAACAGGGACGACATCGCCAGGGCCAGGCGAATTCGTAAACTCTTCGGCGGCGCGTTGCGACAGTCCGGGATTGTTGCCGCCGCTGCCATTTATGCATTAGAGCATAACGTCGCACGACTGCAGGACGATCATGCGAATGCCGGACAACTTGCGACGGGGCTCGCGTCGATTGAGGGAATCCGGATTGACGTCGAACGCGTGAAATCGAATCTGGTGTTCTTCGAAATTGAAGCGGGACTCGGGCTGGCAATTCAACTGGCGGGTGCATTAAAAGAGCAGGGCGTTCTAATCGGTCCGATGGGCGGGCAACGCATGCGGGCAGTCACGCACCTGGATGTCACGACAGCGGATGTCGCAAAAACCATTGAGGTGATTCGCCAGTGCATAGGGCAAGGTTTCGCGGATCGTCCGCTGGTCGGCAGCGGGCCGTATTCGAAGTAGGTTTGAGGACGATTCCAGCTGAACGCCGCACGATTGCCTGAGCCGGTGAAGGGAACCCAACGCCCGCATGGGCAAAACACTGATTAAAAGACCCTCCGGGAATCCGCAGCTTCACCAATCCTCCAGATTTTGATTCACCACTGGACCGTATGGCTCTTCGGTCGTACCATGCTGCTTGCCATGAATAAACCTGCTCAAAACACAACGAGTTCGCTGCTTGCTGGCCGTCCTGTCGAGCAGGAGGTGATCGGTCCCGAAACTTCGGTGCCATTGGCCGAGGACTCCGACCTGACTGCGGCAGAGCTCCGGTCGATCAAAGACGAAAAACTGGCAGCAATTCGCCTGGCCATCGACACGGGCGACTACGATTCAGATGCAATTCTGGAAAAGGCGCTCGGTCGCATGCTGGAGCGACTGGAAGAATGCGACGACGAGCAATAATGCTTTGTAATCCTGAGAGTTTTCCGAGCTCTCGGCATCAATCCCGTGACATCCGATGCGGCAGTGGCCAGACTACCTGCCGGTAGGCGGAATCGGGCTGGTGATTTGATCGTTTAACCCTGAGCCGCAGGCGACGGCGTCACCGGGATCCCGCTCCTGCGGCTCAGGGTTAAACAAAATTGCCGACTGTGCATTCTAAATCAACAGACCGCTAGCATTGCGGCTGATACGAGTTGCCATCAAATCAAGTACCATTGGGCTCACGCCGACGAGCGTAGCGGATTTACGCTTGGGGCCAGGCCGCAAATAAGGCATCGAGGTTGTTGTGAGTGATCTGGCATTTAATGAAATTGCTCGTCCTGAAGTCGCGGTATCGCCCGTCGAGAAATTCCGTGAGTTTCTTGGCACACGTGGCAAACGTTTGACACAGGAACGCGAAACGATTGTGCGTGAGATCTTTGCGGATCATGAACATTTCGATTCAGACCAGATCGTCGCACGGTTGACTCAACCACGTCGTGACGGCGGCCGCGTGAGTCGAGCGACGATCTATCGAACACTCGGCGCATTGGAAGAAGCTGGACTTATTCGTAAAGTCGCGAGGACGAACGATCGCGAAGTTTACGAACACGACTACGGCTATCCGCAGCATGACCACTTTATCTGCGAAAAGTGCAACCAGCTTGTCGAATTCCGCAACGATGAAATCTCGGCCGTATTGGAACGCGTCGCCGCTGATCATGGATTTCGGATGAGCGGTCATCGCCTTGAAGTCCACGGCATCTGCGCTGTTTGTGCGAAACCTCCTGCGCGCCGTCACCACAAGCTGGACATGATTTGACGGATACCGTTTTCAGCCACGGAAAAAGGGGACCGGAATGAAAAGTGCGAAGCACTCTTCGGGCCATTTGGTTATTTGTTCCCAGCCTCTTTTGCCAGACTTTTGAGCACAACAGTGGGTGGAGTTTCAATGACAGCCATGCGGGCGGTCAGAATGTCCTGCAACGTCGACTGAAATGCCGCGTCAGCCTTTGATACCGCCGACTGCACGACAGCACCCATCTGAAATGCCGTTTTGAGGGCGCTTGAATCGGGACTCAGTTGCGACAGCAATCCACTGATTTGCTTCACTTGTGGATCGTCTTCAATCTTCTGAACTTGTTCCGGAGTCACATCATTGGTGGTGGCAGAACCTGTCGTTGTGCTGACAAGATTCCATCCGCCGGGTTTCGAATTTCGGAAGAGCTGTCGCGTGACGGAAGCAGCTCCGTTTGCGATGTCGAACTCGAATGATGACACGACAACGGTGGCATGGTCATTCTTTTCAGCAAGTTGAATCGCAGCCGTCGGCAGCTCAGCGTCGTTGTGGTGCGTAACGGACGACGGATTGGCTGCAGCACCGCCCGTTTCGTTAAGTAACTCCTGAAGTGTGCTGTTCAGGGAATCACCGAGAAGAGAACTCAACAGAGTTGCCATGTCGGGCTTTGCGTCTTCGGCAACGAATTCATTGCCGGTGCGGATCAACCGAGTCGCTTTATTCAGGCGTACATCGACGGCGGCAAGAATCCGTTCGGCCTGGGCTTCTGGCGGGACTGTCGGTTGAGACGAAGCGGGCCGTTTCAACTGCGATTCAGGAATCGCCTGAAGTCGCGCGGCTACCGTTTTCCAGTGCAGTTCTTCGAAATCGTCAATCTCATTCAGCAGTGCCAGTGTGGCCAGTTCGCGGCGATTCGGTGCGAGAGTCTCCAGTCGCTTCAATCTCTGCGGCTCAATCTCGACAATGATCCATGGAGGCACTTGATGGTCATCATCAGGACTGAGACGTTCGATGACCTCCTCCAGAAATCCGATCTGTTGCAGGTCGTCCGGGGCATCGATCCTGAGTTGGTCAGCTCGCAATTGAAGGATGCTGGTCAGTTTCTCGTTTTGTTTACCGAGTTGATTGGCAAAGGCGGGTTGGATCTCGCTGGTGAACAGATCCGCAGCATCTGCTTTCAGTCGTTCGGTACGCAGCACGATGCGAACAGGCGATTCGCTGATGGCAATTCCTGTCATCCGCTGTCCGTCAGCAAGGATGGCGAAGTCACAGACGCGATCACGATAAGATTTCGCTTTCAGCTCGTTGAGCTGAGCGCAGACGGGAACCGGCAACACTGCAAAGCACAGCGTCAGACCGGCGAGCAGCAATCGGGAGCTGAGAAATTTACGCGATGCAGTCGAGGCTTGCATTTTGGCAACTCCGGGAGGCTATCCGAAAAGTGGTCTGACCCTCTCCGGCAAGACGGAAACACCAACATGATCGACTCGTCACCAAAGGGTCAGACCCCTTTTCGGATATGTATGACAGATCGCGTTGTCGTTTTGCAACGCCATCATGTTAAGAAGTGTGAACAACTTCTATCGGATAATAAACCAGATCGTTCAAAATCGCTCAAATAACGCTCTTTGTGATCCTGGCGCGACGTTTGCTTTGGGGCTTCCACTACGTATGGAAACATTTTTGCTCAACCCATTTTCTGCTGGCTTTCAGGAGCTCCCGGACTTTGGCGTGAGGGTCGGAGCAATCAAGAACAGGGGTTTCACGAGATCCAGCGTGAGAACGAAGTGGGAGAATTCGTTCGGGTTGTTTCCAGGTCGCCGATTCATCTTCCATGGATTGTACCACGATGCAGGGTAATACAGATTCACAAGCCGTACCACCGGCATGGCTCCGGTGGTTTGTGAACGATGCTGTTCACGGGATCATGGATCGTCAGGCGGCAGCACCCGTGGGATGTCATTTCTTCCACGATCTGGACGAGGACATTTGGGAAGTCTCACTGTTCCTGTCCCGGACGGAAGTTTATGGCGGACCTGCTGACGGCAAGCATGTTCCAGGCGGACTGCAGATTGATGTGGCAGCTGTGTCCAGGGCCTTTGATTTTGCCCCGGACGTGTATTGGCAATCTGAGAAATTTTCGTCCGATGATGATTTGGGAAATCACCTTTCGTTTCAGGGTGTCGCACGCGGCGTCCAGGTGTGGCTGAGAATCCTGCAGTCTGCGCCCGAGTGGGCAGGCCCCGGGCGATTGGTGCATGCGGAGAGCGGCAAAGTTGACGATATCTGGTAGCCGGGCGCAGTTGAGGAAAGCTCACTCGTTTAACCGCGTGGGCAACGCCCCGCGCTTTGTATTTCAAATATTAAATTTCAAATACAAAATCTCAAATAGAACAATCGCGGCCCGCTGGGCACGCGGTTAAACGAGCCAATGCCAACTGCGTGCGGTCTCAGCGAACCGTGCAGGTTGGGACACACGCTCTCTATACTCAACACGGCTATGGATGAGATGTTTATCGTTTAACGGCAAGCCGCAGGCGTCAGCGACACGAGCAACAATGATCAAGGTGAGGCACCCAGTTGTCAGGCGAAGACTTTTCTAAGCACCTCGGCAGAAGTAGATTGGCAGATACTCCACGCGGGACTGAGTGAGGCTTTTTCATGTGGCCAAAGTCGTGAGACTTCGGGCTGATTCACGGCTTGCTTCCGGATTCTCACGAATCCGGCTACATTTCATAACTGCCCGCGCAACGTGTAATATCGTTTAACCGCGTGGGCAACGCCACGCGATTAGCAGCGAAGCGCGGCCCGATGGGCACGCGGTTAAACGAAGCAACTTCTGCACTGGTGCTTACTTCTGACACTTTGCGCAGTAAAAGGTCGCTCTTTGAGCCTGCACAGCCCGCTGGATGAGCGCCTTCCTGCAGGATAAACAGAGTGTGTCCGCTCGTTTATAGACTTTATGGTGATTCTGATAGCCGCCATCTTTATTGAGTGCGTTTCGATACGTGCCGTCGCTGAGTGTTGAGCCTTCATATGAGATGGCTTCGTACAGAATGCGATTCGTTGCGTTCGCAAGTTTCTGAATCTGCCGTCCGGAAAGGCTTGAAGCCGCGCGAAATGGCCAAATGCCGGCTTCGTGGAGAATCTCGCTGGCATACAGATTACCGATACCTGCCACGCGAGACTGATCAAGCAGCACGACTTTGATTTCTCGCTCAGTTCGTGCAAGGATCGAGATCCAGTCTTCGACGGTAAGGTCCAGCGCGTCTTTGCCAAGTCGCGATTCAAGCTGAAGAAACTGCAGAGGGTTGAGAAGAGAAATCGTGCCCAGGCCGCGACGATCCCAGAATTCCAGGGAGGTTGCCTTCTTCCGAGCTGGCGAAAGCTCAAAGCAGATTCGTCGATGTTCGCGAGTGGGCGGGTCGGTAATGAGCATCAAACCCGTCATGCGAGGTTCCACAACAATCTGCCGGCCGGAGTCCAGTTCGACCACAATGCGTTTTGCCAGACGGCGAATGTCGGTGATTGTCCGGCCCTCGGTTCGGATGATGAATGTACGGCGACCGGGCCTGATCTGAATCGGTCTGCACGGGCAGGGCGGAAACAGAGTCCGATCGATTCGGCGTCCAACACAGTCCGAGCGAATGCCGCGGACCATCGTTTCGACTTCAGGAAGTTCGGGCATAGGTTGTCATTCGGGTGATTTGGCGAGCGGGGGACGTTAGTCCCCTGATGCAGTGTTTGCCAATAATCCTAAGGCTGACACCCCCGGCTCGCCAGTAGTTGAGGAATGATCGATACGACTCACAAATCTGTCAGGAATAATCGTTTGAGTCGGCAGAATCGGAATATCGCAGACAACTGGTATGTTATGGAATTGCAGGATTCTTCTTGACGCTGAGCTGATTCGCGACGATCCTAAGCAATGGTCAATTCTGACTTTGTCGCTCCCCTGCGCGAAGTGAGCTATCCGAAAAGGGGTCTGACCCTTTGGATGCGAGCAATTGTGTGAGTCGTTCAGCTCCCCGGAGAGGGTCAGACCCCTTTT
>JAYUVA010000922.1:0-5445 GCA_043754375.1 Candidatus Kuenenia sp.
CGTCATTGCAGTATCGCTGGTGCATCGAAGGCAGGTGGAAGCTCATCCTGAGTTACGATTGCCCGACAGATCGATACGCCTTCGTACACGCCGTGAACGACCGCAATCCGCAACTCTTCGACGTCGAAGCCAATCCACACGAAAAGCAGAATCTCGCTGCCCGGCATCCAGAGGAATTGCGCAAACTCGCCGCTCATCTGCAGGAAACATGGCACGTTGAAAAGCCCGTGATCGGGCTGCCGTAGCTTGACAATCCGGGAATTCGGTCGCCTTACAGCAAGGCACCGATTGGTTTTCCGTGATCTGAGGCCAATGCCACGGCACCGAATTCGGTGCGGAATTCGTGGGCGGGTTTGAGACCCAGACCGGTGAGGAGCGTCGCAAACAGATCCGGAACGGTGACTTTGTCGCCAGCGATTTCCAGGCCCGTTTCATTCGTCTGACCGACGACAATGCCGCCTTTGATCGCTCCGCCTCCAAGGACGACCGGAGTTGCATTCGGAAAGTGATCACGGCCGTTGTCTGAGTTGATTTGCGGAGTGCGTCCGAATTCGCCCATCCATACGACGAGCGTCTCGTTCCACAAGCCATTCGACTGCAGATCATCCAGTAGCGCGCTCCAGGGCGCGTCGATCTCGCCGCAGAGACTGGCAACAGCGTTAAAGTTGTCGGAATGGGTGTCCCAGCCGTCGTGCTGGATTTCCACAAAGCGCACTCCGGATTCCAGCAGGCGTCGAGCCAGCAGACAGCGTCGGCCGAATTCGCCTTCACCGTAACGAGCCCGATCGGACTCCGAAGCGCTATCGACGTCGAGTGCTTTGACGAAGGGAGTCGTCATCATCCTCTCAATACGCTGTAACGTGGCTCGTCGGCGATCCAGTCCTGATCCCAGATGGCTCTCGTCAAACCGGGTGCTGAATTCTTCAAGGAACTGCATCGAACGACGCTGACGACGAAGTCCGGCGATCAACTGCACGGCGGCCGCAGGATCCTGGACAGCAAACGGTGCATGATCCGGTCCCATGTAGGCCGGGCCGAGTCCCGAGCCTCCGACGGAAACGAACATCGGAAAATCCGTGACGGGACTTTCATGCGAAACGATGGCCCCCAGCGTCGGTCGAGGAAACGCCTGGACCAATGGATAGCCAGTGTGCATGATGTACTGGCCCCGATCATGATCGGCCTCAGGTGACGAAAGGTTGCGGATGATGCTGAGTCGGTCCATCCGTTTCGCGATCTCGGGGAAGTTGGACGCGATCTCGATGCCCGGTACTTTTGTGGCAATGGATGTTGTGGGACCGCCGGTCACTTTGCCAGGCTTTGGATCAAATGTTTCCATCTGACTTGGTCCTCCGCCCATCCAAAGAACTACACAGCGTTTGACGGCGCCGCCGGGTTCAGCGGCAAACAGCGAGTCGCAGGCATGTTTCATTGCGAACGCGAAAACGCCGCCAAGGGAATGACCGAGGAACCGACGTCGGGACTGATGAAATTGCATGGAAGGAATTCCAGTTGGGAATGGTTAAGATCCCGTCGGCGGAGCGACGTGTGTACGGTATGCGGGATTCAGTTAATGATTAAACGCAAACTCGCTCGAATGCAGCAGCGCGAAGCTGACTTCGTCGAGCGAACGATCTGAACACTTTTCAAGTTCTTCCGAAGTCGGCATTCGACCGAGGAAGCGCACGAACAATTCCTCGACAGAACGTGCGGGGGATTTGACGGGCTCGACAAGTCGCGACATCAGGCCCTGGACCGTTTCCCGATAGTCCCATGTCGCACTGTAATCGGCGTTCAGGTCGTCACCGAGAAATGTCCGAACGAGGTCATTACGTTCAGCGGTCTTTGCTGTTCGACTTGTCGCAATACACATGGACTCATACCACTGCTCCGGGGTCAGCGGCTTGGTAGTTCGCACGGCGAACAGTTGCTGACGCAGGTGATCCTCCTTCAATGCCGATGATTCGCGCTGGTACGCCTGTGAACTGCAGATCAGTCGAATCATCTGGCGGAGGTCGAACTTCTGCGACTGTGCTTCGTCGGCCAGGGCCTCCAGCAGCGCCGGTACAGATGCCGGATTTGAGACATTCACATCATCGACCGGATGCACGATGCCTCGTCCAAGAAAGTGGTACCACAGTCGATTCGCAAAGTTGCGGGCAAAGGGCCGACTGCGGATCAGGAACAGAGCAAATTCGGCCCGCCACTGAGTCGTCCTCGGCTCAGCCCCGGTCAGGAATCGTGGACGATCCTCGGCACTGACGTCTCGCACGACATCAACCAGCCGCACATTGCTTGCAGACACATCCTGACGCTCGGTCGCTTCAAAGAAGCGATTCATGCGCTTGAAATCCGTCTGAGTCCATCTGTCAAACGGATGATCATGGCAGCGAGCACAATCCAGACGCACTCCGAGAAATGCTCGCGAAACCTTGACCACCGGTTCATCCGGATAACGCAGCAGAAAATTGACAGGGCCATTGAACGCCGACTCGCCGGAGCTTGTCAGCAGTTCTTCAACGATCTGGTCATACGGACGATTTGTTCGAAACTGTTCCTCCAGCCATTGAACCAGAGTGTCACGGTCGGCATTGTTGTCTTCGTAGCCGAATAGTTGCGTGGTCCATAATTCTCCCCAGAACACCGGGAACTCCGCAGAGGACAGCAGGCGTTCGACCACTGCCTGACGATCCGAATTGGCGAGAAACTCAGTGCGTTCATCAATGGTCGGGATTCGCCCGGCAAGGTCCAGTGTAATCCGCCGTAGATACTGTTCATCATTGCAAACGGGAGCGGGCTGGATGTTGGTCTCTGCCCATGCCGATTTGAGAATGATGTCCACTTTCGTTTCTGCGGGTTCGCCTGCGTACGCGACCAGCGGCATCAGTGCTGCGAGAAGTGTGATGAGATAATGTTGCATGGATCTATTTCCTTGGCTCATTGTCGCCGAACACTCTGTCGCCGGACTTGAAAATTGCTTCGACTCGTCTCGTGCGGTTTTGCCTTCTTCCGTAGCCGGATTCGTCAGAATTCGGGACTCACCAGCGTCCGGAACGTCACCAGCGTTCTCACGAACTCTGCTACAAAATTCAGAAAATCGCTCTCATTCCGACCACGAAGTGTTCGGAGACTTTCAAGCCGACGGGATGTTCGCAAGGTGCTGATCAAAAATCACTCTTTGAAAGTTGCGATTCGAGTTCTGCGGCTTCTTTGAGAACGGCATCGACATCTTCGCCAGCCCCGTCAAAGAGTTTCAGCCCCTCAGCCGTTTCCTCGAAATGCGCGTCGAACCAGAGTTGCAGACCATCGACGTCCGGGCGTATTGCTGAGCGTTCCACCAGTTCGTTCAGAATCAGTTTGCCGGACAGAGTCTGGATCGCGGACTTCAACGGCTTGTCTGCCAGCTTCGCGGCAAATTCATCGATCATGCGACCACGCCGCCGTACTTCCCGGAACTCCCGGAAAAAATCCTCGGACTGCGACACGAGATCGTCTGGTGATTCACTTGTGATCGTGTACTTGCCGTTGTCGCCACGAGTCACCATATGAGCGAGCCATTCACGAGCGGCTTCATCCGCAGTGATTGGCGAATAGTTCATTTCGCGAACCACGATCATGAGCGCCAAATCAGTCGACAGATACTCCTTGAAACGGACATGGAGATCATCTGAGACTTCAAGTCGATCGACCAGTTCTCGCAGTGGTTGTTCCAGCACCGATCGCTCTTGCTGAATCGCTGTGAAGCGAGTCATTTCCGCCTCAATCTCCTTCAGTTCTTCGCTTTCGACATTCAGAACCAGCCCCGCAGGAGCATCATTTGTCGCTTCTTCCAGCCAGTAGAAATTGTCGTCAAAATGTTCGTCGTTGGGTTCATCATCCTCGGTCAGATTTCTGCTGGCCAGGAACACGGCGAAATCCGGATCGGCCAGCATCGCCTTCAGATCACCATGTCGCTTGTCCGGATTGGCCAGATCTTTTGACCATGCAGCAAGTTCTTCTTCAAACCGTTTCAGCATTGGCTGCAGACGATCGATGTTCTTCAATCGATCTTCGACGGCGCCTCGGCGAGCTGGACGGATCACGAATCGACCGTCCTTGTTTCGCACCAGCAGATCTGAAAAGACTTCGCTCAGATCTTCAATTCGCGGATGCAGGCGAGACCGAAACTCCTGCAGGTAAACAAACGGCGGGGTGCCCTCATGTTTCAGAAATCGCTGCAGAATCTGAGCGGGCTCCGTCGTAGTATCAAGGGCATCGGCAACTTCCTGCAGGACAGGAGCGATAAGAGTCACCTCAGCCTCCACAACGTTGACGACCTTTACGAAAGCATCACATTCCGACTGAAAGGCCGCCTTAACTGTGATGGCTGTGCCCGTGTCATAGAAATGATCGGTGACAAATTGCTGCCACTGCGACACCGAGTCCTGGTCACTGGCTGCATTCTGAGCCTGCATGGCGGCTCGATCTGCCATCACGATCTGACCGGCGGGCGTCTTCATCAGTTCGATGAACGTTTTCAGGTTCTCCGCATCACCCACGATGATTCGTTCAGCGATCTCGTTCAGTTTGGCGGATTCGTGAGCAGTCTCCCGGTTCGCTTCTGCGGATTGAAGTGTGGGCGAGTTCGCAGCAGCGGCTTCATCTGCCGGAGTCGATGCGGCAACAGAACCTGACGAGGAATCTGTCGTTTGTGCGGCGAGCGGGGCGATGAATCGCAGTTGAACCAATCCCACACAGACCAGCGGACACAGCAGTCCGCCCCAGACCAATCTTTGCATGACAGAGTCTCCTCGGTGATCCCATGAAACAAGACGTCGAATACGTTGAAACAGCGGCCCGCCGGTCGCTGACATGGCCAGAATCGGCGAACCGTCCCGAGCGGTCGTGGCTGCCAGCAGTGCGTTCGCGAGCTGAGTGACTCGGGCCGGTCGCTCACTGGCCATCAGGGCGTCGCATGCCCATTCGGCCGATTCGTCAAAGCGACGGGCTGAAATCCATGCCAGAGGATTGAACCAGTGCAAAGCCATTATCAATCGGGCCAGCATGGACTTCCAGAGATCGCCACGACGCAAATGAGACAGCTCATGATGCAGCACAGCCGCGCGTTCATCGGAAGACAATTCGCTCCACAATCCGATGGGCACCACAATTCGGTGGCCGGCAGGAGTCCAACAGATCAGCGGACCAAGCACAGGATGGACATCCAGCGCGATGCTGTGATCGAGATTCAATTCCAGACACAACTCCTGAAGCTCTTTCGCCCAGTTGCGGCGCGCGGGGCGGGCCTTCATCAGGGCAACATTCAGGATGATGTAGTTCACCAGGCCGAATCCAACAAGTCCCACTACGCCGCAGATCCACACCATAACGAACCACTCGGTCCTGCGGACGGCCGATGCAACGGCGGAAAGCGTGCGGGAGGTGTCCGTCGATGAGGAACGAGCA
>JAYUVA010000923.1:0-4973 GCA_043754375.1 Candidatus Kuenenia sp.
CCACACGAGTCATCCGTTTGTGCTCGACGAGAACATCGACAGTCTCGACATGCTGCTGCGTGGCAAAGCGGATCTGGCGATGGACATCGTCAATCTGAAAATCAGCAAACTCGGAGGGCTGACGAAGACGAAACAGGCTCGCGACCTGTGCGTCTCGATGGGAATTGCCATGACGCTCGAAGACAGTTGGGGAGGCGACATCACGACGGCGGCGATTGCGCATCTTGCGCACAGCACGCCGGAAGAGTTCCGTTTCACCAGCACGGATTTCAACAGCTATGTCACCGTCAGCACGGCGACGGGCGCTCCGCAGCGCCGGCACGGTTTCATGGCTGCGAGCAACGATCCGGGACTGGGTATCACTCCTCGAACGGACATCCTCGGCAAACGAGTCGTGGAGGTCGGGTGATCATCGCAGCCTCCGCCACCAAGAGCACAAACAAGAAACGTCATTGAACAGCGAAAGTAACTGTCATGGAACGAGTCTCCCCATTCATCACTGCCGGACTTGTAATCGCTAACGCGCTTGTCGTTGCCGACGACCGAGCAGTTCATACAAGACTCCTGGCCGATGCCGAGACGCGATTGAAAGCGATCTACGACCATCGCGAGTTTGTGCCGGCCTCGTTTTCAGGAAAATGGCTGCGAGACAGTTCTGGCTATTTGGTCCTCGAGCAACCCAAGGGGAGTTCCGAACCAGAACTCGTGCGGTACGACGTGATAAGTGGAAAGCGCTCAATCTTGATTGGCAGCAAACGGCTCGTTGTCCCAGGCACGTCCGACCGGCTGGTCATTCTGGAATTCGTTCAATCGCCAGTCGCCAGCCAGTTTCTGATGCAGGCGAGAATCAACACCAGCGAGAAAACTGGTTACTGGCTCTTTGATTCGAAATCTGGTGACCTCAAACCGATCGCCGCCGAAATCTCTCGGTTGTCTTGGGAGAACACGTTTTCTCCCATGGGGGATCGATTACTCTTCGGGCGTGGTCCAAATCTCTATGTGTTCGACCTGACCAACGACCGCACCACTCCATTGACTGCCATCGAAGGCAACGACGTTCTGGAGAACGATGTCCGTGCGAGATGGAGTCCGGATGGCTCGAAGATTGTCTATGTTCAGTCTGATAATTCGAAAGTTCGCCAAAGACCGATTGTTCATCCGACTGACCCAACTTATCCGGACGTTTCGCACCAACGATTTGCTCGCGTCGGTACACCGATCCCAACAATTCGAATTGGAGTCGTCGGTGCTAATGGCGGAGACACACGTTGGGTGAAACTGCCAGCAGTTCCAGACACATTCTATCTAAATGAGGTAAGTTGGGCGGGAAACTCGGAAGAACTGTTGGCCGAAATGCTGAGCCGTTCTCGCGATGCTCGTCAGTTTCTGCTCATCAACACAGCGACTGGAGCAGTCAATACGGCCTACGAGGAATCTGATCCTGCCTGGGTCGATGCGAGTTATTCGGCCAACGCTGGCCTTGAATGGATTCAAGATGGCAAAGCGTTTGTGCTGCTCAGCGAGCGTGATGGTTGGCGACATGCGTATGTGATTTCACGCGATGGCAAGCAACAGAGGCTGCTCACTAAACACGACAACGACGTCATCGCTCGTGGGCCAGTCGATGCGCACAAGGCCTGGTACTTCCTCGCGTCACCGGAGAACGCCACACAACGCTATCTCTATCGCGCTGGCTTGGATGGAAAGGGCGATCCCCAACGAGTGACTCCCGCAGACCAGCCGGGCACTCACAATTACGACTTCTCGCCCGATCGCAAATGGGCGTTCCATACGCGATCAACGTTCGACTCGCCGCCAGTGATCGACCTGGTGGAACTTCCTGAACATCGCTCGGTGCGTGTCTTGGAAGACAATGCAGAGTGTCGCCGTCGAGTCACCCCGCTGATCACTCAGCCCACTGAGTTCTTGAAGCTCAACATTGGAGACGGGGTCGTGATGGACGCGTGGATGATCAAACCTCGCGACTTCGACTCGACGAAGAAGTACCCGGTCTTCGTATTTGTGTACGGCGAGCCGCACGCCCAGACCGTCCTTGACGATTGGTTTGGCGGCCAGAATCATTCGATGTTCCATCGCATGATTGCTGACTTTGGATATCTGGTGGTCTCGATAGATGGCCGCGGGACACCCGCCCCGAAAGGAGCCGCGTGGCGACGAGCAGTCTTCGGAAGTCTCGGGCCGCTGTCGACGGAAGAGCAGGCCGCTGGCGTGAAGGAACTGGGCCGCACGCGATCATTCGTCGATTTGTCGCGAGTGGGAATTTGGGGTTGGAGCGGCGGAGGCTCGAACACATTGAACGCGATGTTCCGCAAGCCCGATGTGTATCACGTCGGCATCGCGGTGGCCCCGAAGCCGCAGCCGGATCTCTACAACGCCTGGTTTCAAGAGATCTTTATGCGCACCCGTGAAGAGAACCCGGAAGGTTATCGCCAGGCCGCGGCAATCAATTTCGCGGAAGGTCTGCGGGGAGATCTGCTGATCGTGCACGGCACTGGAGAAACCAACACGCATCTACAAATCACCGAAGGTCTCGTCGATCGGCTCATCGAGCTGGGCAAGCGTTTCGACTACATGGCCTACCCCAATCGCGACCATGGCTTGCGGGAAGGAAAGGGCACTGCGGTCCACCTGCGTCTGTTGATGACTCGTTTCTTGATCGAACACCTTCCACCTGGCCCTCGTTCATAAAGGACCACGCGATGACAACCCGCTCATCTTTACGATCACCAAGCACATCCTGGTGATTACGGGCAAGAAGATAGTTCGAAATGAGAGATCAGAGTGATCGTTTCGAAGAGCTTCCTTGGAAACCAGTGGACAACTCAGTTGCGAGGATCACGATAATGAACCTTCGATCGGTGCTTGAATTTTGCAGACTACGTTTCTCGGCCCGCAGAACAGGCCAGATGATTTTGGGGGCATTGATTTCGGCCCTGCTGGTCAACACTGTCTTGGCGGAACCCGGTGACCCGGCTCTGCCAGGCAACCACCCGCTCACGCAGTCGCAGGTGGGGGATTTGCTGATCTCGGAATTGCGATGCGCGGCATGCCACGGTGGCGTCCCACGAGGTTCCCTGCCGGACAAAACGGCTCCTGATTTGGCCGATGTCGGCGCGCGGATCTCACCCGAATACCTCCGACGATTCCTTGCATCACCGTCGTCGGTCCATCCCGGTACTACAATGCCGGACGTGTTGCTGACGCAATCGGAAGCGGAACGAGACCGGATCGCTGACGCTCTGACTCACTTTCTGATCGCCCAGTCGAAGACTGCCTTTCAGACTGATGTGCCCCAGCAGATTGATTTTCAGCAAGGCAAATCGCTGTATCATTCGGTTGGCTGTGTTGCATGTCATGGTCCGAAGGAAGCAATCACTGACGCACCACATGTCAAAAAGCGAAACGACGAGGATGACGACGACGAGGACAAGGCAGTCGCCGCGAAAAAGACCGTCAAGCCGATAGCCGTCCCACTTGGGCATGTCTCCGCCAAATACAGTGCGAAGTCTCTCAGCGAGTTCCTGTTTCAGCCGTTACGTGTCAGAAGCTCGGGTCGCATGCCGGACATGAAGCTGACTCCCGCAGAGTCGCTGGCCATTGCTGGCTACTTGATCGGAGTGCAGCCGCAACAGGGCAAGGCCCTTGTCCCACAGGAGTCGCTGGTGGCGAAGGGGAAGATGTACTTTCAGGAACTTAATTGCGCTGCTTGTCATACACTTCCCGGCATTGCAGCCGCTCCTCTGATTGGTTCATTGAGAAAAGGGGATCAGTCTCGCGGCTGCTTGTCGAAATCAAGCGCCCGAAGTCCCCGGTTCCACCTCGAAGATGCTCAGGTTCAGGCGATTGTCGCTTCGCTTCGGGTAGAACCGACTGCCGATTCGGACAACGTTGTGGCGGCGAAGACACTGACCGCATTTCACTGCACGGCCTGTCATGTTCGGGATGACTTTGGAGGCGTTCACGAATCACACAACCCGTTCTTTGCCACCAGCGAGCAGAAACTGGGGGACGATGGTCGCATCCCACCGCCGCTGACGCTCGTCGGGGCCAAGCTGCAACCGGCCTGGATGAAGAAGGTGCTCTTCGACGGCGACAGTGTCCGCCATTACATGGCCACTCGAATGCCCCAATATGGCACTTCCAATCTTCAGCATTTGCCGGCCGTTTTTGCGCGCCTTGACGTTTTGGAGAGCAGAGAAATGAAGATTCCAAGTCCCGAGAGTCGCTCGGCAAGTGAGCGCGAACGGGAAAAGCTGCTTCGCGCGGCGGGCCGTGAGTTGCTTGGCGATAAGGGCCTGAGTTGCATCGCCTGTCACAGTTTCAATGGCAAAGCGGCGCCGGGCACTCAAGGGATTGACTTGCTGACTATGTATCAGCGGCTTCAGCCTGGCTGGTTCAGCAGCTATGTGCGAAACCCAGGTGCCTTTCGTCCACGGACCGTCATGCCGACGTCCTGGCCGAATGGTGTTGCCACACATAAAACGATTCTGGATGGCAACACAGACATGCAGCTTGAGGCCATCTGGTATTTCCTTTCGCTCGGTACATCCGCTGCCGACCCGTCCGGCATTCGCGGGGAGAGCACAAAACTGACGGTGAATGATCAAGCCAAGACGTTTCGCGGCCGCAGTCGAGTGGCGGGCTTTCGAGGCATCGCAGTCGGCTTGCCCGAGAAATTGAGCTATGCCTTCAACGCGGAAACGGGAACGCTGTCAGCCATCTGGCAGGGGGATTTCATCGGCGTGAACTGGAGTGGCCAGGGTTCCGGGGACTTCAATCCGGCCAACGAACCCATCTCGCTGGCTCAAGATGTCTCGTTCGCGCAGCTTGCGGATGAAAATGCTCCGTGGCCGCTGCTGCCGGTGATGACCAAAGAGGCTCGGACCAACCCCAACCCGCTCTATCCCAAAAATGTCGGCTATCAATTCCGCGGGTACTACCTCGGTGAATTG